>JAFUVV010000055.1 GCA_017477435.1 Prevotella sp. | reverse complement strand
GCCGCAGCATCTGGTCAATGTACCAGTCGGTCTGCAGATAGGATAGGTTGCATACGCGTGCGTCGGTGCGCACTCCTTCCACGTCTTGGTTGTACCAGAGGGGGAAGGTGTCGTTGTCGCCGTTGGTGAAGATTATGGGGTTTCCTTCGTCTTGCAGTGTCATCAGGTAGTTCTGTCCGAAGTCGCGGCAGGCATATCGTCCGCTGCGGTCGTGGTCGTCCCAGTTCTGCGAGGCCATCTGCACTGGCACGAGCAGTGTGACGGCAGCGATGAGTGCTGCTGCGACGGTGCCGCTGAGGCGGAGATACTTCTTTGCCATGTCGATGAGTGCCGCCACGCCGATGCCGCACCAGATGGCGAAGGCGTAGAATGATCCTGCGTAGGCATAGTCGCGTTCGCGTGGCTGCAACGGTGTCTGGTTGAGATAGATCACGATGGCGAGTCCTGTCATGAAGAATAGGAAGAACACCACCCAGAACTGTCGGATGCCTCGTCGTCCGCGCATTGCCTGCCAGAAGAGTCCGATGAGTCCGAGCAGGAGCGGAAGGGCATAGTATACGTTGTGCCCCTTGTTCTGTTTCAGCTCGTCGGGCAGCTGGTCTTGGTTGCCCAGCCGCATGTTGTCGAGAGGCTTGATGCCGCTTATCCAGTTGCCGTGCTCCAGTTCGCCGTTGCCCTGGATATCGTTCTGTCGGCCCACGAAGTTCCACATGAAGTAGCGCCAGTACATGAAGTTGCACTGATAAGAGAAGAAGAACCTCAGGTTTTCAATCATTGTGGGCATTTTGACGGTCACCTGTTCGCCGCATCTGTCGAATGGCACGAGGTTTCCCTCTATTCCTCCGAGCCAGTCTTCGTAGGCTGCCACGTGCTCTTTGGCACGGCTGTACATGCGCGGGAAGAGCATGTTCTGCGCATAGAGGTAGCGGTCTTTTGTGCTCACCACGAAGTATGAGTCGCGCTCGTCGGCTGTCTTCTTTTCCTTACGCTGATAGATGGGCATGCCCTTCTTTGTCTTCGGGATGCATGTGTTGCCTTTCACGTCGAGGGCCACCTCCGATCCGAACTGCTGTCCGTATAGGAGTGGTCGGTCGCCGTATTGGTCGCGGCTGAGGTAGTTGCCCAGTGTGAAGATGTCTTCCGGCGAGTTCTGGTCCATTGGCGGGTTGGCGGCCGAGCGTATGACGATGAGGGCATATGACGAATAGCCTATCATGAGCATGAGCATGCAGAGCAACACCGTGTTCTTCAGTCGCGAAGTGACGAGCACGGCCTGCTTCTTTCCGAGGCTCAGTTTCCCGCTCAGCAGCAGCCAGATTATTGCCAGGACGATCACTCCGATGACGAACGCGCTCCATCCGTAGCCGTAGAACGGCACTCCGAGCATGGCGAAAGCCAGTATGAAGGCGATGTTCTCACGCTGTGTCGACCGCTGGTTGTAGGTCTCGTAGATAGCCCAGATGACGGATGCCACGAGCAGGAGGATATATACTACGAGTCCCGTGTTGAACGGCATGTGGAGCGTATTCACGAAGAACAGTTCGAACCATCCTCCCACGGTGATGATGCCTGGCACCACACCGTAGAGCACTGCGGCGATGAGCACAAACGAAACGATCAGCGCTACTATCGATCCGCGCAGCTCCACCTGAGGATAGCGGCGGTAGACGTAGACGAGCACGATGGCGGGGATGCACAGCAGGTTGAGCAGGTGGACGCCGATGGAGAGGCCCGTCATATACATGATGAGCACCAGCCAGCGGTCGCTGTGGGGTTCGTCGGCATGGTCTTCCCATTTAAGGATGAGCCAGAACACTATTGCCGTGAACGCCGACGAATAGGCATACACCTCTCCTTCCACTGCCGAGAACCAGAACGTGTCGCTGAAGGCATAGATGAGCGCCCCGACGAGTCCCGATGCTTCGATGGCGATGAGCTTCGCCGGCGTCATGTCGTCCCAGCTCTTCAGGATGAGCTTGCGCACGAGGTGGGTGATTGTCCAGAAAAGGAACAGAATCGTCGTTGCCGACAGGAGAGCGCTCATCGTGTTCACCATGCGGGCTACCTGCGACGGATCGCTCACGAACTGCGTGAAAAGGTTGGCCGTGAGCATGAAGAAAGGTGCGCCGGGCGGGTGGCCGACTTCAAGTTTGTAACCAGTGGAAATAAACTCCGGGCAGTCCCAGAAAGAGGCTGTCGGCTCGATGGTCAGGCAATAGACAACGGCAGCGATGAGAAACGTGGCCCATCCCAGCACATTGTTCACAATCTTGTACTGTCTCATTTATTTGTTTTCTTGTTTTATGTTCATTGATGTTTCAATCTACAAAGGTAGCAAAAAAAGCCTCAACTGCCATCAACGGCCTGCGTTTGTTAATATTATTTAGCAAACGCCGCAGTTTTTCTGCAGCAGTACATGGCTTTTGTACTCGCAGTACAAAGCCCATGTACTTGTAGTACAAAGCCCATGTACTCGCAGTACAAGGCCCATGTACTTGTAGTACAAAGCCCATGTACTCGCAGTACAAGGCCCATGTACTCGCGCCAGACTGATATATAGACTGGAGGGCCCAGCCCGTATGGCAGGCTCGGAATGTAGAGAGACGATAGATGAAAATGTGGAATTAGAAGAGCAGTCCGGTGCCGTAGACGAGGATGACGTAGCGCAGGAGCTTTCCGATGGTGATGCTTATGAACGTAATAAAGAGGTTTGCCCTCATGAGCCCGAGGACGATGGTGATGGCGCTGCCCAGTACCGGCAGGAACGCGAAGAACCCCATCCATGCTCCCCTGCCACGCATGAATCGCCGGGCACGGTCCATCTGCGTAGGTGTGACGTGGAGGTAGCGCTCTATCCATTCGGTGCGGCCGAGGCGACCGACGCCATAGTTGAACACCGACCCGAGCACGTTGCCCACGGTGCCGTAGGCCACGAGTGGCCAGGGCTGCAGTCCTGCGGCGAGAAGAGCTACCATGACGGCTTCACTGCTGAAAGGGAAAAAGCTGCCGGCGAGAAATGCTGCAAGGAGCATGCCCCAGTAGCCGTAGTCGATGAGCAACTGAATCAGAGCGTCCATAAGTGATAGGCAGTGGTGAGGATAAGGATAATAATCATGCCGAGGAACGACAGGTTGGAGAGCCGCGACGAGGTGTAGGTGACGTAGTGAGCTACAAGTGGGCTCACGCCGACGGCCATCATCGGCACAAGGCACTCCATCTCTGCTGGCTGGAGGATGATGAAGGCGAGAAGGGCAATGTCGGTAATGATGAACGACTCGAAGATCATACGGGTACGAATCTTGTCGTTGTGGCTCGTGAGGATGAAATGTGTCATCCCCAAAAAGAATAGAAGTATTACTATAACAAAAATGGCTATATCACTGAGACTCAGTGTACTGATGTCTGAAATGTTGGTGAAGTCGGCTATGTCTGTTACGTGGTCGGTCAGAGTGTCGATGCGATCTGCGTAAAGACAATAAGCTGCGTAGAACCAATAGGGCGTGACGATGCCAAGAAGCGAGGCGAAGAACACGCGCGGACTCATGGCCATCATGCGGGTGGCGATGATGATCCAGAGAATGGGAACAAGTAGGAGAATCTTTATATATATAAGGCTCGCGATGCTGAGCACGACGAAGGTGAGGAAGACGATTCCCACGGCTGTCTTGTCTTGATAGGAAAAGAAAAGGAGCGTGAAGATGATGCTGAGGCAGAGGGGTAGTGCTGCGTTCAGCGGATTGAGAAAGTAGGGCAGGGCGATGAGGCTGATTGCAAGAAACGAGCACGATATCATTCGGCTATAGGTGCGCATGATTGCGTGGATGGTGTTGAGCCTCACCATCACAAATGCAGTGGCAAGGACAAATCCCATCCCCAGCCACTCATATGGGAAGGTTGCCTCTGTACCTTTCCCGGGGAAAGGGGATACCCCACCTGACTTCTCCAAGGGAAGGGAGTTGGCGTTGAAAAGAGAGTGGACAACCACCCATACGCTTGCCGTCGCGATGATGGCAAGCGGAAGTGAGTAGCGACTCTCAGCGATTATGTTTTGTATTCTCTTTTTGATAGTTGGAAATTGATAAGAACGATAAAACGAAAGAACGAAAGCCCTTTGTGCTCAACGAAAGAACGAAGAACGAAAGCCCTTTGTGCTCACACTTTACATTTTATAAGTCGCTGCCGATGTCGCTGCGGAAGTATTTATCGGTGAACTCAATCTGCTTGGCAATGTTGAAACTCTTTTGTAGGGCTTCTTCCTTGTCTTTTCCGTATGACGAGACAGCGATGACTCGTCCGCCATTAGTGAGCGTCTGTCCGTCAACGGCCTTTGTACCGCTGTGGAAAAGGATGGTGTCGCCATCGACAGCAGGAATCGATATGGGGTATCCCTTCTTGTAAGCCTGTGGATATCCGCCGCTTACGAGCATCACGCATACTGCAGCACGCTCGTCGAACTCTGCCTGTCGCTTGTCGATATCCTCCTCTGCAACACCTTCAAACAGGTCGACGATGTCGCTCTTCAGTCGGAGCATCACGCTCTCTGTCTCAGGATCACCCATGCGACAGTTGTATTCAATCACCATCGGGTTGCCACCGACGTTTATCAGTCCGAAGAATATGAAGCCCTTGTAGAGTATGCCTTCTTCTGCCAGGCCTTCCACTGTGGGTCGTATGATGCGGTCCTCCACCTTCTTCATCCATTCGCTGTCGGCGAAGGGTACGGGCGATACGCTTCCCATTCCGCCGGTATTCAGTCCGGTGTCATGCTCACCGATGCGCTTGTAGTCTTTTGCCTCGGGCAGGATTTTATAGTTCTTCCCGTCGGTGAGGACAAACACTGAGCACTCTATGCCACTCAGGTACTCCTCGATAACCACCTTTGCCGAGGCACCTCCAAACATTCCGCCAAGCATCTCGCCCAGTTCCTTCTTTGCCTCGTCGAGCGTAGGAAGGATAAGCACACCCTTTCCTGCACACAATCCGTCGGCCTTCAGAACGTAAGGAGGATTTAGCGTCTCGAGGAACTGCAGCCCCTCCTGCAGATGTTCGCCGTCGAATGTCTGATAGCGAGCCGTGGGGATGCGGTGCCTCTGCATGAACGCCTTTGCAAAATCCTTCGAACCTTCAAGCTGTGCGCCGGCTTTTGTGGGGCCGATGACAGCGATGTGGGCTGTGGCAGGATCCGACTTAATGCAGTCGTAGATGCCGTTCACGAGCGGATCTTCAGGGCCCACAACAATCATGTCGATGGCATTGTCGATGGCAAAAACCTTGATTCTCTCGAAGTCGTTCACACCGATTGCCACGTTCTCGCCAACATCAGATGTTCCGGCATTACCAGGGGCAATGAACAACTTCTCGCATTTCTCACTCTTTGATATCTTCCATGCCAGTGCGTGCTCTCGACCACCACTGCCTAACAATAATATTTTCATAAACTTTTAACCATTTAACCTTATACCTTTTAACCTACTTCAGGTAGTCCTCGAAATACTGAGTTATTCGTTCATGCAGATGCACGCTCTGGTGACCACGCATGTTGTGAGGTTCACCTGGATAAACGAAGAAGTCGGGATGCGTGCCAGCCTTTATACATTCGGCAATGAACGACAGGCAATGCTGTGGAACGACAGTCTTGTCGTTGTAGCCTGTGATGATCTGCAGCTTTCCTTTCAGGTTTGCAGCCTGGCGTAGCAGCGATGTCTTTGCATATCCTTCGGGATTAGCCTGCGGCGTATCCATATAACGCTCGCCATACATCACCTCATACCACTTCCAGTCGATGACAGGGCCGCCAGCCACTCCCACTTTGAACACGTCGGGATAGTTGGTCATGAGCGAGATGGTCATATATCCGCCGTAGCTCCATCCGTGCACTCCGATCCGATCCTGATCTACATAAGGAAGGCTCTTCAGGAAGTCCACTCCTTTCATCTGGTCTTTCATTTCTTTCTGACCGAGTTGTCGGAACGTGACTTGTTCGAAATCACGGCCTCTGTTCTCGCTTCCACGATTGTCGAGGATGAAGACTACGTAGCCCTTTTCTGCCATGTACGTCTCCCACGAGCGGCTGCAATAGTGCCAGCGGGCGTCGACATTATGAGCATGAGGACCGCCATAGACGTAGATCACCGTAGGATACTTCTTTGTCTCATCAAAGTCGTGAGGCTTCACCATGCGATAGTATAGGTCGGTTGTGCCGTCGGCAGCTTTGATGGTGCCCGATGAGAAGATAGGCGTGTCGTATCCTTCCCACGGATTTGCTGCGGTGAGAATGTTGAGGGATTTGGGCTTGGATGTGCTGGTTACATCGATCTTGCGAGGCACATCCGGTTCAGAGAAATTGTCGTAGATCCATTGGCCTGATGATGAAAGATAAGAATAATGCCATCCGTGGCCGTTGTCGATGAGGGCGCGTTTGCCATTCTTCACGTCGACGGTCCATGTGTTCTTCTGTATTGGGCTGCATTCGTTGGAAGAAATGACGATTTTTTTCGTCTTGGCATCAAAACCGAGCAACTCCATCACAACCCATTCCCCACTTGTCAGCTGGCGGATGTTGCCGTCGGATTTCTTAGTATCGAAAAGGTAGAGGTGGTTGTATCCGTCGCGCTGACTTTGGAACACGAACATGCTGCTGTCCCATGGCAGGAACACGATCGGATGAAGCGGTTCTACATATTTGTTGTCGGTTTCTCTGTAGATTTCGGCAATCTTCTTGCCTGTTTCAGCATCGTAGCTCACCAGTCGACAGTCGTTCTGGTCTCTGTTGAGCTCAAACATGTAGACTGTCATCTCGTCGGGGCTCCATGCGATGTTGGTGAAATATCTGTCGGTGGGGTCGCCAGTCTCAAGATAGCGTGTCGTGCCGTCTGAAAGATTATATATACCGACGCTGACTTTGTGGGATGTCTCTCCAGCCATTGGGTATTTGTCAGGCTCGTAGCCTGCTGTTCTCTTGAAGATATCCACCTGCGGATAGTCGCTCACCATCGACTGGTCCATGCGGTAGAAGGCAAGCTTGTTTCCTTTTGGGCTCCAGAATGTTCCTTTAGATATTCCGAACTCATCGCGGTGGACACTCTGACCATAGACTATTTCGCGTGAGCCGTCGGTAGAAAGCTGCCGTGTCTTGTTGTCTTTTGTGCGGATGAAGAGGTTGTCGTCTTTCACGTATGCCATTGCGTGTGATTCTACACTGAAGTCTTCGGCCTCTCCCTCACGGTTGAGTTTAAGCAGAAGTTCCTTCTTCTCCCAGTCGACGAGCATACGCTCCTTGCCATTCATGAGCATCACGACCGTCTTGTCGGGGTAGGGGAAGACGGCATTGTAAAGGTGGCGCATCTGATTGTGGCTGTCGCTGCCTGTGAGAGATTGTATGTCGGAAAGAGAGAACAGCGTCTTCTCTGCTCCAGTCTTTTTGTCGATGACAGAACAATATTCGGTTTCCGTCCTGACGAGTTCGTCGCCCCACCACGTGAGATATCTTGTTTCGGGTACGGTCTGTCGATAGTTCTTCCCGCCGAAGTTGAGTTCTTCAAGCGTGAACTTCTTATTCTGTGCTGTCGCGTTAATCGTTGCCATCATGATTAGTATGATTGTCGCAATCCCGTTTCTCATAAAAGTCTTACTCATCATCTTTCCTCCTGTATGGTTTTCCTGATTTGCGTGGCTGTCTCTTGTCGTCGCCAAACTGGCGTCTGCCGCCTCTTCCTTCGCTCTTTCCACGTCCGCCGAACATACGACGTCTGTCGTTTTCATCGTCGTGACGCTCCTTTCTCTCATGCCTTGCTTCAAACTTTTTCTTATTCTCAGCTCTCTCCAGTGAGTGGAACTTGAACGATCTGATATCGCTTTCTTCATTTTCCTGCTCCTCTTCAAGGCGTTGCTTGAATTCGCGGTTTTTCTTGAAGCGGTGCTTCTCGGCCATGGCCTTTCGCTCTTCCTCTGTCTTCACCTCGCCGCCTTCATGACGGAACACTTTCATTTTACCGTCGAAAAGTTGATATCGACGGAACTCGCATTCGAGCGAACCATTGTAAACAGGTATTTTTATCGAAGGCTTCAGGCCAATCTGCTCAAAGCACTCCTCGCGGTAGCTGAGAATCCATGCATTGTTGCCCGAGAATTCGTGCTTTAGTCGTTCGCCTATCATCTTGTATGTGGCGAGAAGGTTTGGCGTTGAGATCCGTTCGCCATATGGCGGGTTGGTGACGATGATGCTCTTTTCCTTTGGCTGAGTGAAGTCTTTGAAGTCGGCTTGCTCAATAGTGATGTCTTTGCTCAGTCCTGCTGCCTTCACGTTGAGTCGGGCTGTATTAACGGCTTTCATGTCGATGTCGTAGCCATAGATGTGATGTCCAAACTCGCGCTCCGCAGAGTCGTCGTTATATATTCTGTCGAACAGGTTGGCATCGTAGTCGGGCCATTTCTCGAAAGCATATTCCTTGCGGAACACACCAGGTGAGATGTTTCTTGCTATCAGCGCTGCCTCTATCGGGAGAGTGCCTGAGCCGCACATGGGGTCGATGAAGTCGGTCTCACCTCGCCATCCAGTCATGAGTATCATTCCAGCAGCAAGCACCTCGTTGAGCGGAGCTTCCACACTCTCCTGCCTGTATCCGCGGCGATGCAGACTCTCACCGCTGGAGTCGAGCGAGAGCGTCGCCTTGTCTTCGGCAATATGGATATTCAGCCTTATATCGGGGCTGCTGACCGAGATGTTTGGCCTGTCGCCTGTTGCCTCGCGGAACTGATCGACGATGGCATCTTTCACTTTGTAGGTGACAAACCGTGAGTTCCTGAATTCCTCCGAATAGACTACTGAGTCGACGGAGAATGTCTTACCAGGCTCGATGTATTTGCTCCAGTCTATTTTCTTCACATGGTCGTACATGTCCTCGGCCGACTTCGCCGTGAAGTGTGCTATCGGTTTCAGTATTCTTATTGCCGTGTGGAGTTGGAAGTTGGCTCGGTACATCATTTCCTTGTCGCCGGTGAATGAAACCATCCGCCGCCCGATTTGGATATTGTTTGCACCCATGCTTGTCAGTTCTTCGGCCAGTACAGGCTCCAGTCCCATGAATGTTTTGGCTATCAGCTCGAATTCCATTGTTTGTATAAAGAAAAAAAAGATTATTTCAGATTCCTGTTCCGTTTATAAACTCTAAGTCAAGACTTGTGGTCTGTTCTTTCTTAAACCGCTTCGTGTTCGGTTTCATGTCGCGGGTAACCCATGCGTTAGCTCCCACCACGCATCCACGTCCTATCGTTATGCGCCCCAGTATGGTTGCGTTTGCATATACTACTACGTTGTCTTCTATAATAGGATGGCGTGGGATGCCTTTTATCGGGTTGCCGTCGTCGTCGAGAGGGAAACTTTTTGCACCGAGGGTTACACCTTGATACAACTTCACGTTGTTGCCAATGATACACGTTGCGCCAATGACGACTCCCGTTCCGTGGTCGATGGTGAAATATTTTCCGATTGTGGCAGCGGGATGAATATCAATGCCTGTTTCCGAGTGAGCCATTTCTGTCATCTTTCTCGGTATGAGTGGCACCTGCATCTTGTATAGCTCGTGTGCGATTCGATAGTTTACGAGAGCTTTTATGATGGGGTAGCACGCCACTATCTCCGCCTGACTCACAGCTGCGGGATCGCCGTTGTAGGCTGCTTCCACGTCGGTGGCGAGCGTTGCCCTTATCTGTGGCAGCATCGAAATCAGACGCGTTGCTCTTTCTGCGGCACAGTCTCTCTGTTCGCATTGTTCCTCGTAGGTCTCCTGCTCCTTGTTGTCGGCGAAGCACAATCCGGCGTGAATCTGCTCTGTAAGTAGTTTGTGGAGTCGTTCGATGTTAATACCGATGCTATAGCTGAGGGTATTGACGTTCACTGTCGACCTCCCGAAGAAGCCTGGGAAGAGAATGGCTCTGGCAAGTTCGATAATTTCTTCGAGAGCCTTGTTCGACGGCATCGGGTTTCCGTCGCGATGCTGATGAAACAATCCTTTGAGCGAGTTGGCGTCAGACAATTCCTCGATTGTCTGCTTCATCATGTCGATCGTTTCGTGGGTATTCATCTCGCTGGGTGTGTCAATATGTTTTTTATATGATAGTCTTGCGCTTGCAAAGTTACATAAAAAAAACAATATATCGATTAGAGCAGTGGCTAAAAGTTAACCACTGCACGTGATTTGTTGTTTGATATCTGTTTTATTTCCTGTTTTTAGCGGAACAGACTTGCAAATTCCTCTATCAGCTCAGGTTCCATCTGCGCTTTCTGTTTCCATTCGTTGCTGCCGTAGACTCCTGCACGACTATAATCGAAAGGCTTGAATCCTATTCGCTTTGCGGTTTTCTTACTCTTCAGGCGGAAGTCGTAGTGAGCAGCATCACGGAACATTGGGTTGGTGAGGACACTATGCTGGTCGTGCTTCTGTTGCCACGAGGCGCGGTCTTCTTGCAGGAAGGTCGGTTGTCGCCCCGACGTGTCGAAGTAGCAGTTGTAATCCATATCTACTTTCCCCCACGTTCCTGCCATCAGTGTTCCGCGGTTCATTATCACGATGTTGTGTTCGAATGCGAACGACCTGTGCTCCTCGATGCGGCTTGCCTGGAGTTGCTGCAGCCATGCCCAGGCAAAGATGTTGTTGCGTATGATATTGTCGCGGCCATAGTGCTGGTGGAACCCGCCGCACTTTGTGTTGTAGACCAAGTTGTTTTCCATCACTATCCCCGTGCTTCCCTCATCGGTGTATAGTCCCCAGCCGCCATAGTCGTACGACCACACATCGTGCACAACATTGTCGTGAATCCGTGTGCCAGGCGATATTCCTAAGGTGTATACAGCCCCCATGTCGGAGAGCTCGCCCCATCCGATGTGGTGGATGTGATTGAAGCCAACCTCGTTGTCTGTCGACGGACTGAAGGAATATCCCCACACCCATCCCACACTGACGCCGGTGTAGCGAAGATCGCAAATATCGTTGTGCAACACTTTGTTGTGAGCAGATTGGAAGATGATCACTCCTCCAGAGCAAGGGAAGGTCAGACCCATATGGCGCAGGATGCAGTTCTCCACCAAATTGCGGCCAGTGACATCCTCGCCTTCTCGGGGAAGGGCTGTAGAACCGATTTTTATGCCACCTCCTCCGATGTCATGTATAAAAGTGTTTACGACCTTGTTGTCGTAGCACTGTTCGCGCATCCATATTGCGTAGTTGCCCGTGTGTTGCACCTCGCAGCCGTCGATGCATATCCTCTGCGCGTGGTCCATCATAATGGCGGCGTCTAACCATGCTGCCACTTGGCTCGGTTCGTGCCCGTTGCGGGGAGTATAGTTGGCAGTGTGAGCGAAACTGATATTGCGGAAAATCTTGTCTGTCACGGGCTTTTCGGCTGTTCCCTTCAGTATCATCACCTGTTCCAGTCGTGGAGCAAAGCACTCCGCGGTATTTATATCTTCGTCTGGGCGAGGGATGTAGAGCAGCATGCCGTCGTCATCGAGAAACCATTCGCCTGGTGCATTCAGTGCCCCGCGATAGTTCTCCATATAGAACTGCGTGCCCTCCCGTATGTCGTTCCAGCTGTTCATGCCCCGTCCGGTGATATAGAATCGTCCTGAGTCGGGCTCGGCATATTGTAGGTATTTAGTCGTATTATCCCATTTGTGATAGAATCGTGCCACCACCTGTTCCAACTGCGATTTCCCTAGTCCTTTCAGTGGTGAGAGGACGGATGGATCAACGTGTACTGTCTGCGATGCAAATAGTGGAGTACGGCCGTTGCCGCGTACGTGGACACTTTCTTTTACATTCTTGACACTGTAGAAACCTTTGTCTGGTGTACGAGCTCTGGTAGCACGGCGACCATTTATGTAGAGTTGCTCAAATCGCCAGCCATACTGTGCCGTCTCTGGGACGTAGCATTTCCACCATCCTTCGGGTGTCAACTGCCATCCACTGATACGCTTGCCTGCACTGACGACAGGCTTTTGGTGCTCGTCTCCCTCGAAAACCATAGGGCGAGAATCCTTTTCGGTGAGCACAATGGAGCGGTCAAGTATATATGTGCCTGGGGCAAGATGGATGTAGAGCGTGTCGTTGCCCGATGCTCCGCGATGGCTATCAATTGTCGCGAGAAGTTGTTCGGCAGAGCTGACATCAACATGAGTCTGTGCAGTGGCTGAGAGCATGAGACCTGCAACCAGCAGGGTGGAGAATAATCGTTTCATGGATAATATAATTTTGTCCTCAAAGGTACGGATTTTAATTATAACGGCAAAGAAATCAGTGCCTTCTTTGTGAAAATAGTCGAAAAAAACGAAAAAGTGTCAAATTGAAAGCATGTTTTGGGTGATGGGTGATAGAATAGGGATGATGGCTTGTATGACGAGGGGAATCCGACAATTGGGCTAATTTTCTGGAATTATAGAATAATATTTCAGCGTCTGAAAGCAAAAATGGTGCTGGTAAGTGGGCTCTTTAATGGCATTAGATGGGCCCTTTAAGACTGTTACTTGGGCCCTTTGATGACATTAAAGGGCCCATCTACCAACAAAGGAAAGCCCACCCCTAACCCCTCCCTGGGGAGGGGAATCGCGACAGAGAATTGAAACAGAGATAATTGCAGCGTTTTCATGAAAAAGTGGCTGAAATCGATGAAATGGGCGAAAAATGGGTTTGAGGGCAAAAATGAGCATTTTTTATCTGGAATATGTTTAGATAAGGGGTTTTTGGTTATAGGTTTTCAGTTTTTAGTTTTAAGTTTTCAGGAAAGGCCGATGGACAGGGAGAGAAATTGTAAGGAAGGTTTTCAGTTTTTAGTTTTGAGTTTTCAGGAAAGGCCGATGGACAGGGAGAGACGTTGTAAGCGTTCTCTCCCTGTGGATATTTGTTCTCGTCGGATGTGTGGTGTTATTGTTTCACTCTGATCGTCTCGCCGAGATCTTCTATTTCGAAAATCTTTGCGCGCTCCTTACCTCTCGGGCCATTCGGACTGTGGAACACGATGCGCAGCTTTCCTTCGAGGTCGCGGAAAATCATGCTGTGGCCGCCATCTGACGAGAAGAGCATGTCGTCTTGTTGCTTCCATGGGCCGATGATCTTGCCAGTGGTTGATTCGGCTATTCCAATGGCATAGGATCCGTTGTGGAAGCTCGACCATGTCATGAGTAGCTTCCCTGTTTTTGTGCGATATAGGAAGCATCCGTCGGTGACCATCGTCGGCCCTTTGGTGACCCATTCAGCTGCTGATGCGCAGAAGAGTCGTGTCGGTGGGGCAGTGGGAGAGGAGAGGTCTTTCTTCAGTGGGCGACATTCTATCGTGCCGTCGTCTACTTCCACCCACTCATGGCAGTAGACGATGTAGGGCGTGCCGTCCTCCACCCACAGCGTCCCGTCGAGCGCCATCTGGTCGATTGGCGTGTGGGGAGTAGTGGCAAATGGCTTGAATGGCCCCAATGGCGATTTCGACCAGAAAATCTGAGTACCGCGGTAGGTGTAGGCGGTAGATCTGTTTTTACCGCCTTTCCAGGTGAGGCTGGTGTTCAGGGTGGCGAAGAGATAGTATTTTCCTTTATATTGATGCACCTCCGGTGCCCACACCCCTCCCGTGATCCAATTGTCTTCTGGGCAGGTGAACACCTGTGTTGCCTCGTTCCAGTTCTCGAGGTCTTTGCTTGTGTAGGCTTTCACTCCTCCCACGATCTTTCCGCTTGCAGTCTTCGTGCTGCTCGAGGCGTAGAGATAGTAGGTACCGGTCTTTTGGTCGGCCAGGATATATGGGTCGCGTATGTTTATGTCGCTGAGTTTTATCGACTGTGCCATGGCTGCGACAGCTGCGACAGCAAGCATGGACAGCGTTGCGAGTGTTTTCTTCATCATGATTTTCTTTGTTTGGGTTAGCGGTTTTGAAGTTGTTGTCTGTCATGTAACAAAAAAAGTCATTGAGCTGAGCCCAATGACTTTGTTTCCTTTTGGTTTCTTGCAAGATTAGTTTGCAGGAGCCTCTGCGGGAGCCTCTTCCTCAGCTGCTGGTTCCTCAGCAGCAGGTTCTGTAGCTTCCTCAACAGCCTCAGCAGCAGCCTCAGGAACAGCTACGAGAGCAGCGCAAATGCTGTCGAACTGAGCCTTCAGAGCAGAATCAGCAGCGAGAGTGTCAACGTTCTCAATGCCGAGAACCTTCAGAGCTGAATCAGCAGCAGCGGCTGAATCAAGTGTAGCAACTGGCTCTTCAACTGGAGCTTCAGCCTTAGGCTGGTTGCAAGATGCGAAAGAAATAGCTGCAAGAGCTACGATACCAAAAAATACCTTTTTCATTTTTTTGCTTTTTAAATCTGTAAAACAATCATTTGTTATAAAAACGCTGCAAAGTTAAGTACTTTTTTCAATACGACGATAATTTTTTTGAAGAAATTTTTAGCCCAAACTGTAACTTTTTTATAACAGATTGAGAAACAATAGGTTATGAATGTTAAAATATTGTTAAAAACTTGTGCGCGTTAACACAAAGGCCGTTTTCCGGCCATTTTTTCGAAATAAAATAGACAAAAAAAGATGCTTTCTTCTAAAAAACGGATGTAAAATTTTCATTCCTTGGCCCGTTTTCCGTAACTTTGCACCTGTCAATCAGCGTTGTGTCGGCATGGAGAGGGTGGCTGCTCTGGCGGGCTTGGCGTTTTTCTTGTCGACTACACACTGGCTGAGGCGAGGGATTCCCGTTGTGGAATTCCACATTATTATATATTATAAGCAGAATGATCGATTCATCGTTGTTTCAAGGAAAGACGGCAGCCTACTACACTTTAGGGTGCAAACTCAACTTCTCGGAGACCTCCACGTTTGCGCAAATGCTCGCCGAACTCGGTGTCAGGGAAGTGGCGAAGGGCGAGCAGGCCGATATCTGCCTGATAAATACATGTTCGGTGACCGATGTCTCCGACAGGAAATGTCGTCAGATCATCCGTCGCATGGCCCGCAATCATCCTGGTGCTTTCGTGGTCGTCACGGGATGCTATGCCCAGTTGTCGCCTGTGGAAGTGAGCAGTATCGCAGGTGTCGATCTTGTCCTTGGGTCGAACGAGAAGGCCCGGTTGATTGACTATCTCAACGAGGCATGGCTTGCCCGCGAGCGTGGCGAGAATCCAAGCCCGAACTATCACACCGTGGCCACGAAGGACATAAAAACATTTGCACCGTCGTGCTCGCGTGGCAGTCGCACCCGCTATTTCTTGAAAGTGCAGGACGGGTGCAATTATTTCTGCACTTATTGTACCATCCCTTATGCCCGTGGCAACTCCCGTAACCCGTCCATCTCCTCGCTTGTCGCTCAAGCCGAGCAGGCTGCGGCCGAGGGAGGGAAGGAGATAGTGATAACGGGTGTGAACATCGGCGATTTCGGTCGCTCCACCGGTGAGACCTTCCTCGACCTCGTGTGTGCGCTCGACGATGTGGAAGGCATCAGCCGCTACCGCATCAGCAGCATCGAGCCCGACTTGCTGACCGACGAGCTCATCGACTTCTGTGCCCACTCGCGCGCGTTCATGCCACATTTCCACATACCTCTCCAGAGCGGCAGCGACGAGGTCCTCCGCCTCATGCACCGCCACTACGACCGCGCACTGTTTGCCCACAAGGTGAATCTCGTGAAGAGTCTCATTCCCGACGCCTTCATCGGAGTCGACGTGATGGTGGGCTGTCGCGGCGAGAAACCGGAGAATTTCCAAGAGACCTACGATCTGTTGAACGAGCTGGACGTCAGTCAGCTTCACGTCTTTCCCTACAGCGAGCGTCCCGGCACGGCAGCTCTGAAGATACCCTACGTGGTCGACGAGAAGGAGAAGAACCGCCGTTGCGACGAGCTACTGACGCTCTCCGAGCAGAAGACCCGCGACTTCTATTCGCGCTACATCGGACAGCAACGGCAGGCGTTGCTCGAGAAGGCTGTGAGAGGGCGTGCAATGAGAGGATTCACCGACAACTATATCCGCATCGAACTGAAAAACGCGCCGGCCGACGTCGACCTCGACAACACGATCGTCACCGTACGCCTCGACGATTTTAACTTCGACGGGACGGCGCTGAAAGCAGAAATCGTAGAATAAGCTAAACAGAAAATATGAAAGTAGCAGTAGTGATTCTCAACTGGAACGGGCGCGAGATGCTCGTGAAATACCTGCCCCGGGTGCTGGAATATTCGCGCAACGAGGCCGACGTGATTGTTGCCGACAACGATTCGAGCGACGATTCCGTAGCCTATCTTGACAACTATTCCAAGGCCGTGCGTGTCATTCAATTGGAAGAGAACTACGGCTTTGCCGAGGGATATAACCGCGCCTTGAAACAGGTCACCGCCGACTACTACGTGCTCCTCAACAGCGATGTCGAGGTGACCCACCACTGGCTCACGCCGATGACCGAATTCATGGACAGCCACCCCGACGTGGCAGCCTGCCAGCCGAAGCTCCTCGCCGTGGCCGACAAGGACAGCTTCGAATATGCCGGTGCTTCGGGAGGCTATCTCGACCGCTACGGCTATCCCTTCTGCCGCGGCAGGGTGTTTGAGACGGTGGAGCAGGATCGCGGGCAATACGATGTTGCTGCCGACGTGCTCTGGGCTACTGGCGCGTGCCTGATGATCCGGTCGGCCGACTATTGGGCTGCCGGAGGGCTCGACGGGCGCTTCTTTGCCCACAGCGAGGAAATCGACCTCTGCTGGCGACTCCGCATCATGGGCCGCCGCATCTGTTGCATCCCCGACAGCGTGGTCTACCATGTGGGAGGAGGCACGCTGCCGAAGAACAACCCCCTGAAGACGTTCCTCAACTTCCGCAACAACCTCACCATGCTCTATAAAAACCTGCCCGACGGCGAGCTCCGTCGCGTCATGCGCGTCCGGCGATGGCTCGACTACCTCGCGGCAGTGAAGACTCTCGTGCTCGACCGTAGCCTTGCCGACTTCAAGGCCATTCTCCGGGCTCGCAGAGAATATCGTCGGTGGCGCCACGACTTCGATGCCGACCGCCGTCGCATACAAGCCATGCGCATCCCAGCCGACATTCCCGAGCACCGACGCTATTCCATTCTGTGGCAGTATTATGCACGGGGAAGGAAGACGTTCGGAGCTATTGAGGATGCCACCTAAGCGTAGCGGCGACAGTACAAAGCCCATGTACTGCGAGTACAAAGCCCGTGTACTGCGAGTACAAAGCCCATGTACTGTGAGTACAAAGCCCATGTACTGCAGCCGACACATGCGAGAGGCATCGGCAAGTAGACCTGTCGATTTTTAATTAAAATAAAGTTAAAAGCAAATTTTCTACCTGTTTTTTAAACTTTTTTCACCGAAAATTTGCATTGTGAAATATTTTTTAGTACTTTTGTAGCCGAATTTGTTAATTACGGCTCATCGTGAAAAGACGAATACTATATTATCTATTCATTCTCACAGTGCTCACGTCGTGCAACCTGAAGTTTCAGACGTCGGGCAAGGACAGCAGCGACGCTGCTATTGCGGTTGATCGCTACGACCGTCTTGAGAGCCGCTATCTCACCACCGGCGACTATGCTGCGCTGCAGCAGATGAACACCGACTATCCCCAGCAGACGCGCATGCTGCTGGAAGATATACTAAAGCTCGGCGAAGTGAACGACGCCTCGATCAACTCGCGGTTTCTCTCGCTCTTCCAAGACACGCTCATGCAGGAGATCATCTCCGACGCTCAGGTGCAGTTCGCCAACATCGACGATATCACGAAGCAGCTCTCCTCGGCGTTCTCCAACCTGAAGAAGCTCCTGCCGGCAATGGAGATTCCATCATTCTACACACAGATCACTGCCCTCGACCAGAGCATCGTCGTCGGAGGGAAGATGGTGGGAATCTCGCTCGACAAATATCTCGGTACCGACTACGCCATCTACCACAATTTCTACTCCGACGACCAGATGCAGACAATGTCGAGAGAATACATCGTTCCCGACTGCCTCTGCTTCTACCTGCTCAGCATCTATCCGCTCGAGGACTTCGAGTCCAGCGAGCAGTGGGAGCGCGACCTGCACATGGGGAAAATAATGTGGGTGGCCAATCGTGCGCTCGGCAAGCGATTCTTCAAGACCGATGCTGTGGCAAGAATCGAAGAGTATATGCGGCGGCACATGAAGACTACCACCGCCCAGCTACTCAACACCGACGAGAAAGCATTCCTCGAGTAGACGCACGGTGCTTTCACAATCAAGCAGAAACTTTCTTTTCGCTTGTTTCCCGAAGCCTCGCAAGGGCTCCGGCGCATGTGGAGTGGTGGAGTTAAAGAGTCATGGATTAAGACATTAGTCGTTTTCTCTTTCAGTCATCTGAAACTGTTAAAGCAAAGGTATTGTCTTAACACCTTAACTCCATAACTCCTTAACTCCAATTTATTTATGAATACCTCTCATGCCTTCCTTCCTTGCTTCATGCCATGGTCGAGCATGTATCGGCGCAATCGCGCCGTGAACTCGTAGTTCTTCAGTCCCCATCGCGGTGCTATGAGCATCTCGGCAGGCGACTGACTGACAAAGCGTTCCAGCACCAGCGAGGGCCGGAGATGCTCGATGTAGTCGGCGACGAGGCGGATGTATTCGTCGACATCGTAGACGTGGAAGGGTTCCTCCTCGTACTGCTGTGCAAGACGTGTGCCCCTGACGACCTGCATCTGGTGGATCTTCAGGATGTCGAGGGGCAGGGCAGAGATGTCGCCAGCCTGGCGTACCGACTCTTCAGGCGTCTCACCGGGGAGGCCGAGGATGACGTGGCCGCCCGTGATGATGCCCCGTCGATGGGCCTCCTCCACGGCACGGCGGCTGCAGTCGAAATCGTGGCCGCGGTTGATGAGGCGAAGAGTAGTGTCGTTGGTAGACTCTATCCCGAATTCGAGAATGAGAAACGTCTGCCGGCTGAGCTCCTGAAGCAAGTCCATCACGTCGGCAGCGACGCAGTCGGGACGCGTGCCGACGACCAGACCGACGACATCGTCCTGGGCGAGAGCCTCCTCGTAGAGCTTGCGTAGCTTGTCGACAGGAGCATAAGTATTAGAAAAAGCCTGGAAATAAGCCAGATACTTCATGTCGGGATATTTCCTGCTGAAAAACTGTTTCCCCTCCGCTATCTGCTCGGCGATGCTGCGCCGCCGGTCGCAGTAGGACGGATTGAAAGTGCGGTTGTCGCAATACGAGCAGCCGCCTCGCGACAGCTTTCCGTCGCGGTTGGGACAACTGAACCCGCCGTCTATCGACAACTTTTGTACACGATAGGGAAATTTATTTCGTATCCAACGGCTAAAATCGTTATATATTTCTTCCATTTGCTTGCAAAAGTAATGAAAAATGACTACTTTTGCAAAAGATTTTTCATTTAGTTGAATAATACATAGAAAGGATAATATCGAAATGAAACGGACTGTCATTTCTTTCTTTGTCGGTTTGCTATTGTCGCAATCCGTGAATGCTTATGAGCCGATGACGCTCAGGGCGATAACCTCAGGAGAATTTTATGCAGAGCAAGTGAGCGGTGTCAATCCGCTGAAAGGCAGCGACGAGTATGTGAAGATGAGCGACGACGGCCGCCAGATTGTTCAGTACTCGTTCAAGACGGGCAAGCCTTCGGCAGTGCTCTTCGATGCCGACAACACCATCGGGGCCAAGATACCCCGCGCCGAGGGATACATCATGTCGCCCGACGGCCGCCGTATGCTCATCCAGACAAAGACCGAGCGCATCTACCGACGCTCGCAACGGGCCACCTATTATATATATACCATCCAGAGCAAGAAGCTCGAGCCCCTGTCGGAGAACGGTCCACAGCAGTCGCCCGTGTGGTCGGACAACGGCACACTCGTGGCATTCGTGCGAGACAACAACATCTTCCTCGTCAAACTGCTCTACGACAATGCCGAGAGCCAGGTGACGAAGGACGGAAAGATGGGAGAGGTGATAAACGGAATCCCCGACTGGGTCTACGAAGAAGAATTCAGCATGAACACGGCCATGGCGTTCAATGCCGACGGCACAATGCTATGCTGGATACGCTTCGACGAGAGCAACGTGAAGACCTACTCGCTGCAGATGTTCCAAGGCATGAACCCCGTCAGGAGCGAGTATGAATACTACCCCGGAGCCTATTCCTACAAGTACCCCAAGGCCGGGCAGGACAATTCCCGCGTCAGCGTGTGGAGCTACGACATCAAGGCCCACCGTCCGCAGCAGCTGCAAGTGCCGGTGCCCGACGAAGGCTATGTGCCGCGACTCAAGTCGACCGCCGACCCCGAGAAGATGCTCGTCTACACCATGAACCGTCATCAGGACAACCTGTCGATCTACACCGTCAACCCCCGCAGCACTCTCGCCCAGCTCATCATCGAGGAAAAAGTGCCACGCTATGTGAAGGAAGAAGTCGTGACAGGCACATTCCTTTCCGGCACACACATCATCATGCCCAGCGACCGCAGCGGATACATGGGGATATACATCTACAACATGAACGGCGAACTGCAGCGGAAGGTAGTCGGCGACAAGTATGACATCACTGCTGTCTGCGGCTACGACGACGCCACCGGCGACATCTACTATCAGGCAGCAGCACTGAACCCCCACGACCGACAAGTCTACGTGCAACACCGCAACGGAAAAACCGACCGCCTGACCGACCGCGAGGGATGGAACACAGCACTCTTCTCGGCCGACTACAAATATTTCATCAATACCTGGAGCGACTACAACACCCCCTTCGTCGTCAGCGTGAAAGACAACCGCGGGAAACAAGTCGCTACGCTGGTCGACAACCACGAACTCGTTGATAAAATCAACAAATACGGTTGGCGGGCCAAAGAGCCGTTCTCGTTCACCACGTCGGAAGGCGTCAGCCTCGACGGATGGATGATCAAACCCTCCGACTTCAATGCCTCGAAGCGATATCCCGTCATCCTCTATCAGTACGCAGGGCCCGGTAGCCAGCAGGTCATCAACTCCTGGAACGCCGGCTCTATGGGTCAAGGCGGCGCCTTCGACTACTATCTCGCCCAGCAGGGATTCATCGTCGTCTGCGTCGACGGACGAGGCTCCGGCGGGCGAGGGGCCGAGTTTGAGAAGATGACCTATCAGCGGCTCGGCGATCTCGAGTCGAAAGATCAGGTGGAAACAGCCCTCTGGCTCGGCACACAGAGCTATGTCGACAAAGACAGGATCGGC
This sequence comes from Prevotella sp., assembly GCA_017477435.1. Lineage (GTDB taxonomy): Bacteria > Bacteroidota > Bacteroidia > Bacteroidales > Bacteroidaceae > Prevotella. The sequence continues at coordinate 26,143 of JAFUVV010000055.1, read as the reverse complement.
ATCTGGGGCTGGAGCTACGGCGGGTTCAACACACTGATGAGCATGAGCGAAGGCCGCGAAGTGTTCAAAGCCGGCGTCGCCGTCGCACCACCGACCAACTGGAAATACTACGACACCGTCTACACCGAGCGCTTCATGCGCACCCCGAAAGAGAATCCGGAAGGCTATGCCGTCAATCCCATCGAGCGCGCAAGCCGTCTCCACGGCAGCCTGCTCATCTGTCACGGACTGGCCGACGACAATGTCCATCCGCAAAACACGTTCGAATACACAGAAGCACTGGTGCAGGCAAACAAAGACTTCCGCGAGATCATCTACACCAACCGCAACCACAGCATCTACGGAGGCAACACCCGCAACCATCTCCTCCGGCAGATATCGCGATTCTTCGAGACAGAGCTCGGCAGTAAATAAATAACGTGGAGTGAGAAGTGTGGAGTGAGATATGTGTGCTTGCATGCAAGCTAATCATAATTATCCATTGTCAATTTTCCATTATCAATTATTTTTTTCAAACCCATGGGAGGCTTCTTCGGAACAATATCAGTAAAGAGCTGTGTCAGCGACCTGTTCTATGGCACCGACTACAACTCACATCTTGGCACACGACGTGCCGGACTTGTGACATTCGACAAGGAGCGCGGCTTCTCGCGATCCATTCACAGCATCGAGCGTAACTACTTCAGAGCCAAGTTTGAAGACGAGCTCGACAGCTTCTGCGGCAATCAGGGCATCGGCGTCATCAGCGATACCGACCCGCAGCCCATCATCGTCAATTCCCACCTCGGGCGCTACGCCGTCGTCTCCGTGGCGAAGATCAACAACATCGGCGAAATCTCCTCCGACCTGCTCCGCCAGCATATACACTTCAGCGAGCAGTCGGCCAACAAAATCAACCAGACCGAGCTCGTGGCCCTGCTCATCAACATGGGCGATACCTACGTCGACGGCATCAACAACGTCTTCAGCTGCGTCGAAGGGTCGTGCTCCCTGCTGATCCTCACCGAAGACGGTATCATCGCCGCCCGCGACTACACCGGCCGCACGCCCATCGTCATCGGGAAGAAAGACGGAGCCTATGCCGTCAGCACCGAGTCGTCCACCTTCCCCAATCTTGACTTTCACCTTGTGCGCGATATCGGTCCCGGCGAGATTGTTCGCATCCGTCCCGACGGCTGCGAAGTCCTTCAGGCGCCTGCCCCCGACGAGCAGATATGCTCCTTCATGTGGGTCTACTACGGATTCCCCACGAGCGACTACGACGGCATCAACGTCGAAGCCATGCGCGAAGACAACGGCAAGGCCATGGGCCAGGCCGACGACGTGGAAGCCGACTGCGTCTGCGGAATCCCCGACTCCGGCGTCGGCACCGCCCTCGGATTCGCCGAAGGGCGCGGCATACCCTACAAGCGAGCCGTGCTGAAGTATACCCCCACGTGGCCCCGCAGCTTCACCCCCCGCAACCAGTCGCGCCGCGACCTCGTGGCGAAGATGAAGCTCATCCCCAACAAAGCCCTCCTCGGCGGCCAGCGCCTCGTCATCTGCGACGACAGCATCGTGCGCGGCACGCAGCTCCGCGACAACATCCGCATGTTCTACGAAGGCGGTGCCCGCGAAGTGCACGCCCGCATCTCCTGCCCACCCCTCGTCTACGGGTGCCGCTACCTCGGCTTCACAAGCTCGCAGAGCGATATGGAGCTACTCACGCGCCGCATCATCCGCGATTTCGAGGGCGACGACAGCGCCAAGCTCGAGCAATACTCCACCGCCGGCACACCCGAATACGAGCGCATGGTAGAAGAAATGCGGAGGCAGTTTGGACTCACCTCTCTGAAGTTCAACCGCCTCGACACTCTCATCCGCTCCATCGGCCTGCCCAAGTGTCGCATCTGTACCCACTGCTTCGACGGCACCGGCTACTGCCGCCGCAGAGCGAAAGAATAACGATCATAGCGCTGCAACGACAAATCCCCGCATCACTGGCAGAGTGCCACCCGATGCGGGGATTCCTTTTTTCTTCTATTCCTTAGTCTGGTATATATTTGTCTTCGACTGTAGTACATGGCTTTTGTACTGCGAGTACACGGGCTTTGTACTGCGAGTACATAGGTCTTGTACTGCTGGTACTTGGCCCATGTACTGCTGCCGGCGGCGGTGTCAGTGGCTGTTGTTGGTGTTGCGTGGCTTTCTTTGTCGCGGGTTGTGGTTGCGGCGGTGCTTTGGTGTGTCGCGGCGCGGCCGTTTGTCTGAGTGTCGCGGGTGTGGCTGCTGTGGGTGTGTGGTCTCGGGCTGGCTGTCGGCGGTGCGCGGGATGGGGTGGTGGAGGAATTGTTCGATGCGTCGGAGGTGTTGCCGGTCGGCTGGTGAGACGAGTGTGAGGGCTTGTCCGTCGCGTTCGGCGCGTGCTGTGCGGCCGATGCGGTGGACGTAGTCTTCGGGGTCGCGGGGGACGTCGTAGTTGATGATTGTCTGTATGTCGTCGATGTCGATGCCGCGGGCGATGATGTCGGTTGCCACGAGTACGTCGATGTGGCGGGCTTTGAAGCGGCGCATCGTCTCGTCGCGTGTGGGCTGGTCGAGGTCGGAATGCATCTCGGCGCAGTTGATGTCTCTCTGCCTGAGGGCGTGGCTGATTTGTCTGGCTTTTGCTTTCGAGGCGGTGAAGATGATGGCTCGCTGGAGCTGGTTGGCCTGGGAGAGGTGTTCTACGATGCTGAGCTTCTGGTCTTCGTTGCACAGGCATGCTTGCTGCGTGATTTTGTCTGCTGGCTGCGATGGTGATATTTTCACTTTCACGGGGTCGTGGAGCAGTGTTGCTGCCATTTGCTCTATCTTCGGTGGCATGGTGGCTGAGAACATGATGGTCTGTCGCTCTGTTGGCAGGTGGCTTGCGATGAGCATGATGTCGTCGTAGAATCCCATGTCGAGCATGCGGTCGGCTTCGTCGAGGATGAGGAAGGATACGCGGCTGAGGTCGGCGTTGCCCATGTTGATGTGGGATATTAGCCGTCCTGGTGTGGCGATGATGATGTCGGTTCCCAAGCGTAGTCCGCGCAGTTCCTGGTCGTAGCGTCCGCCGTCGTTGCCTCCGTAGACGGCGACGCTGCTGACGGTGTCGAGGTAGTAGCTGAATCCTTGGAGTGCTTGGTCGATTTGTTGTGCCAGTTCGCGTGTGGGGCTCATTATGATGCAGTTGACGGCGTCGGGGGGGTATTTTTTCCCGTCGGAGAGCATGCTGAGTATTGGCAGCAGGTAGGCTGCTGTCTTTCCGGTGCCTGTCTGTGCGACGCCGAGGACGTCGCGATGGTTGAGTATCTCGGGGATGCACTTTTCTTGTATCGGCGTGCATGTGGTGAAGTGCATGTCGTAGAGTGCGTCGAGGATATCGTCGTTGAGGTGGGTGTCTTCAAAGTTCATAGCTCATAGTTTATAACGATGACGAAAGGACGATGACGAAGGGACGATGACGAAGGGACGATGACGAGGAAGGGAAAGCAATAGGGGCTTTCTTCTTGGGGAGATTATGTGGGGCTTTAGTTTGGTGCTTTGCGGTAGCATAGGTATGCTACGATGGCGAAGAGCATGTTTGGTATCCATGCTGCGAGCATGGGTGGTGCGTCGGCTTTGATGGCGAATGTGGCCGATACTGTCTGCAGGAGGATGTAGGTGAAGGACAGTGCGAGTCCGATGCCGAGGTATAGTCCCATCCCTCCTTTTCTTTTCCGCGAGGCGAGGGATAGTCCGATGATGGTGAGTATGAATGATGCGAACGACGATGCGATGCGCTTGTGGTATTCCACTTGGTATTGCACGACGTTGCCCGATCCTCGGTTTATCTGCTTCGATATGTAGTCGCGCAGCTCGGGTGAGGTGAATGTCTCTTGTTGTCCTTTGGAGTAAACGAGGTCGGCGGGTTCCATCTGTATGAGTGTGTCCATTTTCAGTCCGCTGGTGATGTGCTCGCGCATTCCTTGCATGTCGCGTATTTTCCAGCTGGTGACGGTCCAGTGGTACTTCGAGTCGGAGATGGTGTCGTACTGTATGTCCATTGCTGTCATGTGGCTGACGAGTTTTTTCCCGTCGTATTTGTCGAGTAGGAATCCGTAGCCTCGCTTTGAGTTGTTGTCGTAGTGCTGCATGAAGGCGATGACTCCTTTGTCCACTTGCAGTTGTACGTTGTCGGCGGTGGTCCGCTTTTTTGAGTTGCGATACTGCGACTCGAAGTTTTGTCGTATCACGTTGCCGTGTGGTATGACGAATGCGCTGAGGTAGAACGACAGTGCGGAGATGAGGATGCATGAGATCATGTATGGTCGCATGAGTCGCTTGAAGGATACTCCAGCTGCGAGAATGGAGATTATCTCGGAGTTCTCGGCGAGCTTCGATGTGAAGAATATGACGGCGATGAATACGAAGAGGGGGCTGAAGAGGTTGGCATAGTAGGGTATGAAGTTGGCGTAGTAGTCGAAGATGATGGCCCTCATCGGTGCATGATACTGCGTATACTTCGGCAGATTGGTGTTGAAGTCGATGACGATGGCGATGGCAATGATGAGCACGATGGAGAAGAAGTAGTGGCCTATGAACTTCTTGATGATATACCAGTCGAGTATCTTGATGTATCGCCGTGGGTCGATTGCCGACATGAAGGCAAGCTTGTCCTTGACGACTGCCCACACTGCCATCCATCTGCTGAATATCTTTTGCAGCCATTCTTTCTGCTTCTGATATTTCGGTTCTTCTGTCAACCAATTGTTTTCCACTTATATGCGTTGTCCTAATTTTTCTATTACTGATTTTTTCCACGCCGTGAAGTTGCCCTGTTCGATGTGGTTGCGGGCGTCGGTGACGAGTCTGAGGTAGAATGCCAGGTTGTGCAGGCTTGCTATCTGCATGGCGAGCAGTTCCTGTGCTTTGAAGAGATGGTGCAGGTATGCCTTCGAATGTCGTCGGTCGACATCGCATCCGTCGGCGTCGATGGGCGAGAAGTCGTTCTCCCATTTCTTGTTTCGCATGTTCATGGTGCCTTCGTAGGTGAATAGCATGGCGTTTCGTCCGTTGCGTGTCGGCATTACACAGTCGAACATGTCGACGCCGCGCTCTATTGCCTCGAGGATGTTCTGCGGCGTGCCCACTCCCATGAGGTAGCGTGGCCGGTCCTTGGGAAGGATTTCGTTCACGACCTCGATCATTTCATACATCACCTCTGTCGGTTCTCCCACGGCGAGTCCTCCGATTGCGTTGCCGTCGGCACCCTTGTCGGCTACGTGCTTTGCTGCATCGATGCGCAGGTCGCGGTAGGTGCATCCTTGTACGATGGGGAACAGGCTCTGCTCGTATCCATAGAGCGGTTCTGTCTCGCTGAAGCGTTTCAGGCATCTGTCGAGCCATCGCTGTGTGAGTCTCAGGCTGCGCTTGGCGTAGTCGTAGTCGCTTTGTCCGGGCGGGCATTCGTCGAATGCCATCATGATGTCGGCCCCTATTATGCGCTCGGTGTCCATCACGTTCTCGGGGGTGAAGAAATGTTTCGAGCCGTCGATATGTGAGCGGAACTCGCATCCCTCTTCTTTCAGTTTGCGTATTCCTGTGAGGGAGAACACCTGAAACCCGCCCGAATCGGTCAGTATGGGGTGGTTCCATGTGTTGAATCGATGCAGTCCCCCTGCTTTCCGGAGGGTGTCGAGCCCTGGCCGGAGGTAGAGGTGATAGGTGTTGCCGAGGATTATCTGTGCTTTCACCTGTTTCTCCAGTTCTTCGAAGTGTACGCCTTTCACTGTGCCTGCAGTGCCTACTGGCATGAAGATTGGTGTCTTTATGTCGCCGTGGGCAGTGTGGATTATTCCGGTGCGGGCATCGGAGCACGGGTCGGTATGTTGCAGTTCGAATGTCATTATGCCTCTTCTGTCTTTGTCTTTGGGTCCTCTTCTTTTATGGAGAGGTCAACGGGATGGTCGACGATTTCGTCGGTGAGTGCGAATTGCCATACGTCCTGCACGTTTTCCACGTAATGGAATTCTACGCCGGTGAGGTATTTCTCCGGGATCTCGTCGATGTCTTTCTTGTTTTCCTTGCACATGACGATGTCGGTGATGCCGGCTCGTTTTGCTGCCAGTATTTTTTCCTTTATGCCTCCCACGGGCAGTACTTTTCCTCGGAGTGTTATTTCTCCCGTCATTGCGGTGTTCTTTCTCACTTTGCGTTGTGTCAGTGCAGATGCGATTGACGTTGCGATAGTGATGCCTGCCGATGGTCCGTCTTTCGGTGTTGCGCCTTCGGGGACGTGGATGTGTATGTTCCACTGCTCGAATATGCGGTAGTCAACTCCGAGGGTGTCGATGTGTGCTTTGACGTATTCGAGTGCTATCACTGCCGACTCTTTCATCACGTCGCCGAGGTTGCCTGTCAGTGTGAGTTTTCCTGCCTTGCCTTTGCTCAGCGATGTCTCGATGAAGAGGATTTCTCCTCCTACGCTTGTCCATGCGAGTCCTGTGACGACACCGGCGTAGTCGTTGCCTTGGTAGATGTCGCGGTAGAATGGAGGCTTGCCGAGTAGGTCTTCTATCTGCTCGGTAGATATCTTGTCGTAGGGCAGCTGTCCGTCGCGGGCTTTGATGAGTGCCAGTTTGCGCAGCGATTTGTCTATTTGCTTCTCGAGCTGTCTGACACCGCTCTCGCGGGTGTATTGCTCGATGATTTTCTCGATTGCTGCTTTGTTGAACTTTGGTCCTTCTTTCTTTCCGAATCCGGTGTTCTCGAGTTCTTTCGGTATGAGATGTCGCTTTGCTATTTCGATTTTCTCTTCAGTGATGTATCCGCTCACTTCTATCACTTCCATTCTGTCGAGCAGTGGCCTCGGGATGGTGTTCAGGTCGTTGGCGGTGGCAATGAAGAGTACCTTCGACAGGTCGAAGTCTACGTCGAGGTAGTTGTCGTGGAAAGCGTAGTTTTGCTCGGGGTCGAGCACTTCAAGGAGTGCCGACGAGGGGTCGCCGTTGATGGTGTTCTGCGTGACTTTGTCTATTTCGTCGAGGATGAACACGGGGTTTGCCGATCCTGCTTTTTGTATGCTTTTTATTATGCGTCCTGGCATTGCGCCAACGTATGTGCGCCGGTGTCCGCGTATCTCGCTCTCGTCGTGTAGTCCGCCGAGCGACATTCTGACGTATTTCCGTTTCATCGCTGCTGCTATGCTTTTGCCGAGGCTTGTCTTGCCCACTCCCGGGGGGCCGTAGAGGCAGATGATTGGCGACTTCAGGTCGCCTCTCAGTTTGAGCACGGCCATGTATTCCACGATGCGCTCCTTCACTTTTTCCATGCCGTAGTGGTCGTGGTCGAGGGTGTTCTGTGCGCGTTTCAGGTCGAGGTTGTCGTGGGTATATTCGCCCCATGGCAGCGACACCATCGTCTGCAGGTAGTTGAGCTGGGTGCTGTAGTCGGGGCTTTGGGGGTTGAGGATGTCGAGTTTGTCGAGCTCCTTGTAGAATGTCTTGGCGATTTCCTCGCTCCATTTCTTCTTCTTGGCTTTCTCTTCGAGCTCGTGTCGCTCGGGCGATCCGTCGCCGTTGCCCAGTTCTTCTTTTATGTTCTTTATCTGTTGTTGCAGGAAGTATTCGCGTTGCTGCTCGTCGATGTCCTCGCGTGTCTTCGAGCGGATGTTCTGCTTCAGCTCGAGGAGTTGCAGTTCTTTGTTCAGTGTGCGCAGTGCCAGGAACACTCTCTCCACGAACGATGCTGCTTCGAGCATCTTCATTTTGTCGGTGATGCTGAAGGGCAGGTTTGAACATATATAGTCTACCACGACGATGTCGTTCTGTATGTTGTTGAGGGCAAACTGCGACTCGTCGGGTATTTCCTCGTTCATGTGAATATAGTTCACCGTCGTTTTCCTCAGGTCGTCGACAGCTGTGCGGAACTCTCTGTCGTGCGGGTCGGGCATTTCTTCTGCTGCGAGCACGCATCGTCCTGCCATATACGGACGTGTCTTTACGATGCTCACGAGCTGGCATCGTCCGAGGGCTTGCACGATGGCCGTCACATTGTTGCCCGGCCCTGGCATCTCGAGCACTCTGACGAGTTTTGCGAAGACGCCATACTCGTAGAGGTCTTTCTGCGTGGGGTTGTCGATGTCGGAATTCTTCTGGCAGAAGATGGCGAAGGTAGCGCTTTCGTTGTCCTGAAGGTGCTTTATGAGGTTGAGGCTTGTCTGCCTGCCGATCAGGATGGGAGTGATCACACCTGGGAACACCACCAGGTTTCTCGTTGCCAGTATGGGTGCCAAGTCGTCGGGCATGGTGTTGAACAGCGAGGTCACGTCGCCCTCGTAGTCGGCTATCATCTGTATCGAAGTCTTTGTATTTTTACTCATTTCTTTTTGCCTTAATATTATCTATGTTCGCATGCACCCACGTGCGTGCGGACGAATTAGGTTGCAAAGTTAGCGAAAACCGAGCGGAGAACAAAATAAATCTATTTATTTTTTATTCCGAGGTGCATCTTAACTTCGAATTCCGAAGGAATCAAAGTTAGCGACGAGTTGTTGAGCGAAGCGAAAAAAACCGAGCGGAGAACAAAATAAATTAAGATTATTTATAGAGGAAATGTGCTCTTTTGCTGCATCCGGCAGCACTACATTTCGTCGTAAGTGCGTTCTCTCGGCTGCAGTACATGGCCTTTGTACTCCCAGTACATGGGCTTTGTACTCGGAGTACATGGCTTTTGTACTATCCGTACATAGGCTTTGTACTGGGTCCGTACGGTTTCCTCAACTGTGTTTTTTCCGTTTTTTGGCTTTGTCAGACAAAATAAACGGCTGGTGCAACGCGTTATAACATAGCGGGATGCCATTCGCGTTGGCGTCTGTTTGCAGCATGGGCGACAGTTTCAGTTTTAGGCAGTTCACCGTCCGTCAGGATCGTACGGCTATGAAGGTCGGCACCGACGGCGTCCTTCTCGGAGCATGGGCGAGGGGAGGGCAGCGTGTGCTCGACATCGGATGCGGCACGGGTGTAGTCGCCCTGATGATGGCGCAGCGATTTCCGATGGCCGAGGTGACAGGCATCGATATCGATCGCGATGCCTCCGAACAGGCGCGGCAGAACGCTTGCGAATCGCCTTTTGCAGAGCGAGTAAAAATATTTAACGAATCTCTGCAATCGTTTGGCAATGAGTATTGTTGCAAGTTCGACTCCATAGTCTGCAATCCACCCTTCTTCGTCCGTTCCCTTGGCTCTCCCGACAGGCAGCGTTCGCTGGCCCGACACGACTCGTCGCTGCCGCTGAGCGACCTGTTCCGCTGTGCCGCCCGGCTGCTGACGGCGGAGGGCGAAATGAGTATTGTGCTCCCCTTCGACCGACTCGCCGACGCCAGGGCAGAGGCTGTCTTCGCAGGACTCTATGAAGTGAGGCTCTGCCGCGTGAGTACCGTCGAAGGAAAAGCACCGAAACGAGTGCTCGTGGCCTTCGGTAAAGCTCCGGTGGAGAGCGTTGAGCAGCAAGATGTCACGATGATGACATCCGAAAGGAAACGCAGCCAGTGGCTTTCGGAACTGACGCGCGACTTCTATCTCGATGAGAAATGATGAGTATTATATAAATAAATAGGTAATATGAAAGTTTTGTTGATTAACGGCTCGCCGCGCAAGCAGGGCAACACACACGTTGCGCTCAGCGAGATAGGTAAGACACTCGAGAGCCTCGGCATTGAGGCGGAGATCGTATGGATAGGTACGAAGCCCGTCAGAGGCTGTATAGCCTGCAATACATGCAAGGCCCGTGGCGACGGTCATTGCGTTTTCGACGACGATATTTGCAACTCCGTCATCGACCGCATCAACGCGTGCGACGCTCTCGTGGTGGGCGCACCGGTCTATTATGGAGTGCCTCCTGGGCAGACGTTGAGCCTCCTCCAGCGCGCACTCTATGCCGGCGCTGTCGTGGCCAACAAGCCAGCTGCTGCCGTCGCCGTGTGCCGTCGGGGTGGGGCAACGGCCGCATTCCAGACACTGCAACTGCCTTTCCAGATGGTCAACATGCCGCTCGTGACGTCGCAATATTGGAACATTGTCTACGGTCGCGAGAAAGGCGAGGCCGCACTCGACGCCGAAGGCATGCAGACCATGCGCCAGCTGGCGAGGAATATGGCGTGGATGCTTCGCAAGATCCAGACCGGCGAAGGCGATGCACCAGCCACGGAGCCGTGGCAAGGCATGCATTTCATAAGATAAGAAAGGCGGTGCCGCCGATGGAGGATAAAGGCTGAAGCACGGATATGATTTCTTTCTGGCAAAAAATAAAAATGGCAGGAACACATTCGGCGGTTCCTACCATTTCAGCTTTCTCTGTAAAATTCTTCCCAAGGCCTGTATGTGGCGCGTCTGCTTCGTTATGTCCTCCCTAACGAGAGTCACCTCGTTGAACAAGTCGGCAGCAGCATTCTGCATCGCATTCGGTCGCCGCTGGCTCTTGTCGGCGTTGGGGTTGACGACGATCTTTATTCCCTTCGGCTGCAGTTCGATGTCGACCTCCTTTCCGCTCTCCACAGGGTCGCCGTCGTAGTGAATCACCCCCTCCCGCTCGCGCTCAATGTGGAGCCGGCGGCAGCGGAACGACTTTATCTTGGAATTCTTGTCGAGCGTCTTACTCATCATTTCGATGCTAATCTGCGAAGCCTCTATCATGTCGAACGGTTCCATTATCACCACGTCGAGCATTCCGTCGCTCATCGAAGCCTGGGGGGCTATGTAGGCATTGTTGCCATATTGCGACGCGTTGGCACACGAGATGAGAAACGCCTTGTGACGCGCCACGCCGTTCTCGTCGATAATCTTGTAGGTCTCAGGCTTGTAGCTCAGTCCCTCGCGGAGCACCGTCTCCACATATGTGGCAAGACCGCGTTTCCCAGCCTCTGCAAACTTCTTGCTCACGAAAGCATCAAACCCCATGCCGCAGGTGCAGAAGAAAGGATGCCCGTTTATGATGCCGTAGTCGAGGTCGTGAACCTCAAACTTGTTGATGATTTCAATGGAGCGTTTCACGTCGATGGGGAGCAACAGGTGGCGTGCAAGCCCGTTGCCGGAGCCACAGGGGATTATTCCCATCGCCGTGCCCGAGTTGATGAGAGCCCGCCCCACCTCGTTCACAGTACCGTCGCCACCCACTGCCACAACCACGTCGGCACCCTCGCTGCAAGCCTTGGCAGACAATACGGTGGCGTGACCGGCGTAGGCAGTGTAGGCAATCTCATAGTCGAAGATGCTACGGTCGACGGTTGAAGCGATAACTTCAGGAATATTCTTCTTCTTTGTCGTTCCTGATATCGGGTTTACTATGAATACAGCTCTCATCATCGGGCGCAAAAGTACAAAAAAAGACCTAACGACCGCCTTTTGAAGAATAAATTGAAGAAAAAGCATAATTTTCTTGAAAAAAGATTCGATTATTTGTGTTTTTTTGTAACTTTGCAAACTGAACCTATAAAAAGTATAGTAGTATCTATTTTTAAAATGGGACAATTACAAGAACGTTATAAGTCATATCGTGAGCCTCAGAAGTTTATGGCTCTCGGTGTCTATCCATATTTCAGGGAAATAACGAGTAAGCAAGGAACAGAAGTTGAAATGGAAGGACATAAGGTTCTTATGTTCGGTTCGAATGCCTACACAGGACTGACTGGCGACCAGCGCGTGATAGATGCAGCCAAGGCTGCCCTCGACAAGTATGGGTCGGGATGTGCAGGAAGCCGATTCCTCAATGGAACGCTCGACATCCATGTTCAACTCGAGAAAGAGCTCGCAGAGTTTGAGCACAAAGATGCAGCGCTATGCCTTTCCACAGGATTCTCTGTCAACCAGGGAGTCCTTGCTATGGTTGTTGGACGCAACGACTATATTATCTGCGACGATCGTGACCATGCCAGCATAGTCGACGGTCGTCGTCTTTCGTTTGCCACACAGCTCCGCTACAAGCACAACGACATGGAAGACCTCGAGCGTGTGCTTCAGAAGCTACCCTACGAGGCCGTGAAGCTCATCGTTGTCGACGGAGTGTTCTCGATGGAAGGCGATCTGGCAAAACTGCCCGAGATCATCGAGCTCAAGCACAAGTACAACTGCTCGGTGATGGTCGACGAGGCCCACGGGCTGGGAGTGTTCGGCAAGCAAGGCCGCGGCGTCTGCGACCACTTCGGACTCACCGATGAGGTGGATCTCATCATGGGCACGTTCTCCAAGAGCCTCGCATCGATCGGCGGATTCATTGCCGGAGACTTCGATACTATTAACTATCTTCGCCATACCTGCCGCACCTATATCTTCAGCGCCTCCAATACTCCGGCCGCAACAGCCGCTGCAATGGAAGCCCTGCACATCATACAGCAGGAGCCGGAGCGCATAGAGAAGCTGTGGTCGGTAACGAACTACGCACTCAAGCGTTTCCGTGAAGAAGGATTCGAGATTGGCGATACCGAAAGTCCTATTATCCCTCTTTATGTCCGCGACGTCGACAAGACATTCCTTGTCACCAAGTTGGCATTCGACAACGGAGTATTCATCAACTCCGTAATACCTCCCGCATGCGCTCCGCAAGACACATTGGTGCGCTTTGCACTCATGGCCACTCACACTGAAGACGAGGTGGAGCGCGGCGTGCAAGTGCTGAAGAAGATTTTTGTCGAGCAGGGAATAATAAAATAAAGTTCTCCGAAAATAAATTGCCTAAAATTTGCAGGGTCGGGAAAAAGGTATTATCTTTGCACCCGCAAAACAGGCAAGGCCAGTTTCGGCAACGAGGTGTAGCGCAGTTGGTAGCGTTCCTGGTTTGGGACCAGGCTGTCGCAGGTTCGAGTCCTGTCACCTCGACTTGGGGTAAAAGAGGGTATGAAGTCCGCTAATAATACATAGAAATATGCATTTTAGCGGGCTTTTTTGTGATCTGTATATTATTAAACCGCTAAATAAATATAACTATGTGTCTTTCAAGGAAAGTACTCATCTTGACATTCATCGTGTTGCTCCCCGCAGTCGTGGCTGCAAAGAAACGATTTGGCGACCGCATCGTGATCTGTGGCGACGACATCGTGCAGATTCTCGACCAGTCGGAGGGATGGACGCCGACGCCTAACGTCGTCTGGCAGTGGTCGTTCCGTGAGAACGGCAGCGACTTGCCGGCAGAGTATGGGCATCGGCTCAGGACGTTCGACGATTGCAAACCCGTAGACCATGGGCGCCGCATTCTCGCCACATCGTCGAGCGATGCCACTCTCCTCATCGACATTAAGACCCGCCGTGTGCTCTTCTATGCCTACCCGCCGATGGCTCACTCGGTTGAGATGTTGCCCGGTGGGAGGATCGTCGTAGCCTTGTCGACTCACAGAGACGGAAATCGCTTGGAGGTCTACGATGCCGACTGTTCCGAAAAGCCGTTGTTCGCAGACAGTCTATACTCGGCCCACGGCGTCGTATGGAATGCCAAGCGGCGGATCTTATATGCCCTCGGATACGACGAACTGAGAGCCTACGAGCTTAAAGACTGGAAGACTGACAAACCGAAGCTTGCCTGTAGGCAAGTGTGGAAACTGCCTTCCATCGGAGGCCATGACCTCACCCCGATAGGTAAAGACAGTCTTGCGGTTACCGTGCACGAAGGCCCGTTCGTCTTTGACATGAACACCGGCGAGTTCCATCCGTTCGCTCCGCTTGCGAACCGGCCGCACGTCAAGTCGCTCAACTACGATCCCCGCTCGGGACGAACCGTCTTCACCATCGCCGAGGAGAGCTGGTGGACCCACAACATCTACTCCCTCAGCCCCGACCATACCATCGGTGTGGGCGACATGAAACTTTACAAAGTGCGCTGCTTCTGAACCGGTAGGTAGGAGTACAAAGCCCGTGTACTGCCAGTACAACGTTCTTGTACTCGAAGTACATGGCCTTTGTACTCGCAGTACATGGTTCTTGTACTACTGCCGAGCTGTATGTCATGCCGTGCCGGGCAAGCTTTTCTGCCGGGGCAAAAAACGACTTGGGACGGATTGAAGTCCGTCCCAAGTCGTTGTGTTTGTGGATATCGTTATTTCTCCGGAATGTTTTTGAGAATCTCCATCAGGTGGTTCCACACCATTTCCACTGTCGGGATATATAGGCACTCGTCTGGTGTGTGCACATTGCGTAGCGTTGGACCGAACGACACCATGTCGAGGTCGGGGTAGCGCTCGGAGAACAATCCGCACTCCAGTCCTGCATGTATGCCGAGCACCTTCGGGTCTTTGCCGAACAGCTTGCGGTAGGTCTCTACGGTGATCTTCGTCAGCTGGCTGTCAGCCTTCGGTTTCCATGCCGGATAACCATCGCCCTGCACCACCTTGGCACCGGCAAGTTCGTAGACAGCCTTCACCGTTGCGCACTGGTTGTCGAGGTTGCTCATCACGTTTGAGCGCTGCGACGAGAGCACCTCCACGCGCTCAGGGAATGTCGTCACGGCAGCCACGTTGCTCGACGTCTCCACGAGCCACGCCAGCTCCTCGTCCTGACACATCGCAAACACGCCGTTGTCGACAGCCTGAAGAGCGCGGATGATGGAGTCGCCAGTAGCTTTGTCGACAACCTTCTCAGTGTCGGCTGTGGCCATGTCGAATACCATTGCCATGTCTGTCACGTGGAACTCGTCCTCTACCTTCGCTGTGAAGACGTTCCAGTCGGCCCTCACATTGTCCTTCATGTCTTCGGGGAAAGCCACGACCACGCGTCCGTCGCGGGGGATGGCATTGTGGAGCTTGCCCGAGTTGAAGCTTGCCAGACGGAGGTCGGTCTTCTGCATCTCCTGATAGAGGAACCGCGCGAGGATCTTTATCGCATTGGCTCGCTTCTTGTTGATGTCGTCGCCGGAGTGGCCACCGTTGAGACCTTTCAGCGCCAACGTTGCGAAGAAATATCCCTCGGGTGCATCCTCACGCTCTACGCTCCACGTCGCCAGCGTGTTCCGTCCGCCGGCACACGACACGAAAATCTGCCCCTCGTCCTCGGAGTCGAGGTTGATGAGCATACTTCCTGTCATGAATCCTGCCTTCATACCCTCGGCACCCGTTAGTCCTGTCTCTTCGTCGCGGGTGAACACACACTCTATCTCGCCGTGCTCAATATCTTCGCTGTCGAGGATTGCCAGTTCGATGGCGCAGCCGATACCGTCGTCGGCACCGAGCGTAGTGCCCTTTGCATGCAGCCACTCGCCATCGATGTAAGTCTGAATGGGATCGTTGTCGAAGTCGAACTCCACGTCGACCAGTTTGTCGCACACCATGTCCATGTGGCTCTGGAGAATCACCGTTTGGCGGTTCTCATAGCCAGGAGTGGCAGCCTTGCGAATAATCACGTTGCCCGTCTCGTCGACTTTAGTCTCGAGTCCGCGGCTCTCTCCAAATGCCTTCAAGAAGGCAATCATCTTCTCCTCGCGTTTCGATGGGCGGGGAATCTTGTTAATCTCTGCAAATTGCTCAAACACACGAGCTGGTCTTAGTTCCATATTTTCCATTTTTTTTATGTTTATTTATTTGAGTTTACAAAGTAAAACCCAACATCCCCAGCAGCCAGTTGTGGTCGCCACAGTTCGGGATGTCTCAGGGAGTTCAGGGTAATTGTGCATTATGAATTATGAATTATGAATTGAAAAAATGCTTTATATTTTGTTTTCCGCTCACTTATTTTTCACTTACGCTCAACAACTCGTCGTACCTCTGACCTTCGGTCGAAGGTACTCTCTTCGGGAAAAGCAAAAATAAAAAATGCTTTTTATTTTGTTTTCCGCTTACTTATTCGTACCTTTGTCGCGATATTATTCGCGTTTCGACACTGCAAAAATAATAAAAATGACAGAGATTCTGCTTCTCAGCGTGTTAATAATTGCTATTTCTATGGCATTATTGTCGGTGAAACTCATTTTGCGACGCAACGGAGAGTTCACCTCGCAGCATATTCACGACAGTAAGGCCATGCGTGAACGCGGCATTGGATGCGTCGTAGAGCAGGACAGGGAAGAACGTAACAAACATAAATAAACAAAACATAAAACGATGAACAAAAAGAACATTTTCCGCACTATGGCCCTCTCGGCCGTCGTTGCATTGGCCACGACATCGTGCAATAAACAAGAAGTAGCAACAGCTGGCGCTCCAGAGCAGAACGCACCGGAGGAACTGAAAATCGCCTTCGTAGAGATCGACAGCGTCATGACACAGTATGAGTTCTGCAAAGAGCACTCGCTTGTCCTCGAGAAGAAAGCTCAGAACATACAGAACACGCTTTCGCAGAAAGAACGCGACCTCAATGCCGCTGCCAACAACTTCCAGCAGAAGTTGCAGCAGAATGCCTACACTCGCGAGCAAGCCGAGCAGGTGCAGGCTGGTCTGCAGAAGCAAGGTGCCGACTTACAGTCGCTCAATCAGCGTCTCACCAACGAGTATCAGAGCGAGCTCGAGAAGTATAACAATGCACTGAGCGACTCTATCAAGCACTTCATCGCTACATACAATAAGGACAAGAAGTACAGCCTCATTATCACTAAGCAAGGCGAGAACCTGCTCTACGGAGCTCCTTCACTCGACATCACTGCCGAGGTTGTGGCAGGGCTGAACAAGGCATATAAGAAGACTGCCGCAAAGCCTGCAGAGAAGAAAACTGAGACAAAACCTGCTGCCAAGGCTCCTGAAAAGAAATAAGCCGAGAGTAGCGCAACATTTTCGTAGACAAGAGATAAGTATTGAATAGCTCTATAGACTATCAATATTCTTCTCTTGTCTTTTTTATCCAAGTTTGGAAATATCTATTCCGAGAGCAGCTGTCGGGTGTCGACAATCCGATATGCTTCAAATACCTTACTTCTAAAAACCAAGCCTAAATAATATGAAAAAATCCTTCTTATTACTTGCACTACTGCTGCCTTTCTCTCTTTCGTTGTCTGCCGACGAGTGTGACGACTTATGGCAACCTGTCCGTGTGGTGGAAAAGAAGTGGAAAGCTTGCCGCTTGTCGGATGTCCGACTCAGCGACGGCTCTTACTTCAAGCAGATGCAGGACATGCACCATAGCTATCTGTTGTCGCTCGACCCTGAGAGGCTTCTCAACAATGTGATGCGTGCCGGAGGAATATCAACCACTGCAGAGAATTACGGTGGCTGGCAGCATAACAACGGCAATGGCTTCGGCAATTACATGTCGGGCTGTTCAATGATGTATGCTGCTACCGGCGACGAGACATTGCGCGACAGGGTAGCATGGATGATAGATATCATAGAACGCTGTCAGCGCGAGGAGAACCTCGGCGGATGGTTCCACTTCTCGCGCACCAAAGGCTTCTACAATAGTCTGATGGCTGCGCGTGGCGATGGATGCACACCAGTGAACAACGGCGAGGATTTCTATACCAATTCCGATATGGCCGGCATGGTGTTCTATCAGCTTCACCGCATCTACTACGGCATCCGCGATGCATATCTGTACGCCCATATCGACAAAGCCCTCGATGTCTTTCTCAAGTGCATGGAGTGGGCATGCACGTGGACTGCAGGCATTGCCAGTGATGCCAGTCTGCAGATGGCTCTCGAGACAGAGCATGGCGGGATGGCCGAGCTGTTTATGGACGCCTATGCCCTCAGTGGCGATGAGAAGTTCCTGAAGGCAGGAGAGCGCTGGACGCACACACTCAACTTCCGCGACCGCTTGTGCCGTGGCGACAGTCCCCTCACGTCGCGACACGCCAATGTCTACGACCCCAAGTTCATGGGCCTGGTGCGTGGCTACGAGCTCTCGGGCGATGAGCGCAACTCACTTGCCGCACGCACCGTGTGGGACTATATCGTCGACTGGCACATACTGCCTATGGGCGGGCATGGACGCTGGGAGCGATACGGACAACCAGGCCGCATGCTCGACCAACTGGCAAACACCTCCACCGAGACATGCTGCACCAACAACATGCTGCGCTTCTCTAAGGCAATGTTCTCGCTATATGGCGACACGCGCTATATGGACTTCTACGAACGCGCGCTGTACAACCACATCCTCGCATCGAAAGACCCCAACAACAATACCGTGGGCGGAGGATTCTGCTACTTCCAGTCGCTGCTGCCAGGCATGTATCGGCAGTACATGGACGATAGTTCTTTCTATTGCTGCTGGGAGACAGCATTAGAGAATCACTCCAAATACGGCGAAGCCATCTACTTCAGCAACGGCAGCGACCTGCTCGTCAATCTCTTCATCCCTTCCACACTCTCGTGTGCCGACAATGGTCTGCGTCTTACCATGGCGGGCAACTATCCTACCGAGCAGACCGTCACGCTCACACTCGATGCCGTAGGCCGTTTCGCCGGCAAGCTCCTCTTCCGTGTCCCGCAGTGGATGGATGGCAACATCGTCGTTGCCCGTAACGGCAGCCCAGTGGCAGGCAATGTCAGTCAGGGCCTGCTGAGCGTCGATGGCCCATGGAGCGATGGCGACCAGCTGGTGCTCACCCTTCCGCTCGCACTGCGCAGCGAGCCCACCGAAGAGCCCGACGTGGCAAGCATATTCTATGGCCCCGTCCTGCTGAGCCCCAACCTGGGAGCATCATCAGGCGAGTACACCAGCAACCCATGGCAGCAGTCAACAGCGGTAGCACCATCCGATTTTCCCCATATTGACGGCAGCATGGCCAATCCAAGCCAATGGCTCACGCGTCGACAGCAGTCGCAAATCGTTTTCCGCGGCGGAGGATACAATTTCCTGCCATTCTATAAAGCCAGCCATCATAAGACATCCATCTTCCTGCGCTTCACTTCCGACGACGTGGTGGAGAACTTACGCCACTACATCGCCGACCGCATAAAACCCTCGGGCGATGCCGGGCACGACGGCTCAGGCACCTCACAGACCGGCACCATATACAACCGCAACTACTTGCAAGTGGAGGCAGGGCAGTCCATCAGCTACACCATGCAACTGTCGCCCGACGCCGATGCCCCGCACTACGTCATGCTGCAGCACGACGGATGGCATACCGACATGGTGGGCAACTACTCCGTCTATGTCGACGACGTGCTTATCGGCGAGAGTGGGCCCTGCGAGCGTATGCAGCAGTTCACCTTCCCACGATTGTTCTACAAGATACCTGCCACGCTCACCCACGGCAAGAGTACCATACGCCTGACGCTGAAGCACAACGACCGCCCGATGCGCTATTTCGATATAGCCCTCGTCACGCAGCGCTATATAGACGAGATGTGTCCAGAAGTCCTGTGGCAGAAACGCAGTTGGGGGGACGCAAACGATAACGAAAACGCTAACGCTAACGATGACGAAGGACGAAATTCCTCCCCTTGGGGAGGTCAGGTGGAGCTTCTGCCCCCCTTGGGGGGCTACAGGGGGCTCTCACTCATTCGTCTTGAGGCAGAAGATGCACAGCCACATGGCGACAACCGCACCTTCGACGGCACCAGCTCAGGAGGCGCATACGTGGCAAAGCTAAAGACATATCTGCAGTACAACACTCTCTACATTCCTGCAGAGAGCAACTATCAGCTCACCCTCTGCTACCGCGCCACCAGTAGCAGCCAATTCCGTGTTGTCGTCAACGGCGAGACGCAGGTCGTCAGACTGCAAGCCACCTCGGGGCAGTGGGAAACCCTCCAAGTCACCATCCACCTACAGGAAGGGTTCAACACCCTTAGCCTGTCGCCCATCGCCACAGTCAACACTACCGACATCGACTATGTCGAACTGCAGCGCGCCGGCGATGATACCGCCATCGATGGAGTCAACACGCGCACCAATCATCCCACCGCACACCTTACCGTGCATTCCCTGGGAGATAGTCGCGGCGTGCAATGCAACGTCTCAGGTTGCGAGCGAGGCATATTGCGACTATACGACGAGACAGGAACCGAGTGCAGCCGACTGTACTATCCCGAGCAAGACACCTTCACAATGTCGCAGCTGCCCCAGGGCATTTATGTCGTCAGCCTCACATCCTGCACAGGCCAGCCGCTCACCAGTTGCAAGTTCAGTCGACGGTAATCACGCTCGCACGCACATTTTTCATATTGATATTATCAGAAGGTGACCATCCACTATCCTGGATGGCCACCTTCGTTTTTTCTACACATTATTATATAATTTGCGCGAGAGAGACGTAGTGCCGCCTTCTCGAAGCCTCTTAGTCTGCGTCTCGAAGCCTTATAGCCTGCGTCTCGAAGCCTTATAGCCTGCGTCTCGAAGTCTCATAGTCTGCGTCTCGAAGCCTCTTAGTCGCAGGCAACTGTATGCTTTGCCAGAACAAAGTGACTTGTTTTGTTGAACAAAACAACCCATTTTGTTGAACAAAACGGCCCGTTTTGTTTTACATAAAGGCCCATTAAGCTGTGCATGAGAGCCCGTTAAGCTGTGCATTAGAGTCCGTTAGGTTGCCGCCGAGGATATAAAAAATGTGCATATAGTATGCTTTTTATTCTTTTTTTCGTAACTTCGCCGGTGGGAATCTATTTATTTAGGAAATAGCTATGAATCGCAGAGAGCGTATTGACCGTGTGTTGGGCTTTTTCAGGGAGCACAGGCCTAATGTGACTACGGAACTTGAGTTTGGCAGTGCTTTCCAATTGCTTGTTGCCACTGTGCTTAGTGCTCAGTGCACGGACAAACGTGTAAACATGGTCACCCCCGAGCTGTTTCGCCGTTTCCCTGATGCTCGGTCGATGGCTGCTGCTGAAGTAGAGGATGTGCTGGAGCTGGTGAAGAGCGTGTCGTATCCCAACTCGAAGGCGCAGCACCTGGTGGATATGTCGCGCATGATAGTGAGTGAGTATGGCGGCATGGTGCCATCGGAGGGTAAGGACTTGGAGCGTCTGCCCGGTGTGGGGCACAAGACGGCCAATGTGGTGCAGGCGGTGTGGTTCGGTAAGCCGACACTCGCCGTCGACACTCATGTGTATCGCGTCAGCCACAGACTCGGCCTTGTACCGCCTGCGGCCAACACTCCGCTGAAGGTAGAGCAGGCTCTGCTGAGGTACATACCGCAGGAGGATGTGGCCGATGCCCATCACTGGCTGATTCTCCACGGCAGATATGTCTGCCTGAGCCAAAGGCCGAAGTGCGGAGAGTGTCAGTTTGGCGATTTCTGCCCGAAGATTTTTAAAGATTCAAAGTTGTAGTTATGAATACTAACCTCATACTTACGTTTTTGCGCGATGTTGCAGCTAACAACAATCGTCCTTGGTTCAATGCTCACAAGGATGAATATCTCTCGGCGCGTGCCGACTTTGAGGCTGCCATCGGCCGTGCCATCGTGCGCATTGCCGAGTTCGACGAGTCGATAGCGCACCTGAAGGTGAGCGACACAACGTATCGCTTCTATCGCGACACCCGGTTCTCGCCCGACAAGTCGCCGTATAAGCGACACTTCGGTGCGTATATCTGTGCTAAGGGCAAGAAGGCCCTGCATGGCGGCTACTACATACACGTGGAGCCGGGGGCTTGCATGCTGGCGTGCGGAAGCTATTGGCTTCCGACGAACATACTTACCTCTTGCCGCAACGAGATAATGGGTAATATCGATGAGTGGCGGCACGCGGTGGAGAGCCGTGAGTTCAGAAAGTATTTCGGTCGTCCGTCGGGTAGCGGCATCGAGAGCGAGAAGGGTTTTGGCATTGCAATGCTGAAGATTTGTCCGGCGGGTTTCCCGCGCGACTATGAGCACATCGACTACCTGCGCATGAAGGACTACTGTTGCTGGACAACCGTAGGCGGCGATTTCTTCGAAGGCGATGGCTGGCTCGACGAGGCATGCCGCGTGTTCAGGGCTGCTAAACCGATGATGGACTTCGTCAACAGTGTTATCGACGACTACGAGTGAGGCCTTCTTCCGACATCCATCTCTGTCCCATGGCCTTTGTGGCTGTGGCCGTGGCGTTGGGCATCTGGGCAGCAGATGCCTTTCGTCTTCGTCTGCCTCTCCTCGCTGTCGTGGCTATTGCGCTGGGACTGTTTGCCGTAGGTGCCATGACATCGCGGAAGAGTCTCATCAGCGATGCCGCTGTACTTTTCGGAGCATTCTTCTTTGGTGTCGCCGTCTGTCTTTCTTGCTTAGAGCGCATTCCTTCTGTTGTGCTCGGTGAGGAGGAAGAGTGGGAGGGCGTGGTGATGAGCCGGCCGCAGCAGCACGGGCGGGTGTTCATGGTCGACGTGATGGTGGCGCGTGGTCGGTTGGCGGGGCATAGTCTGCGGGTGTCGATATACGCCGATGATCGCAGCCGGCGGCTCGACGAGGGGTTTGGCATCAGATGCCGCTCAGCGGTGGAGCCGATAGAAGATTTCGACCCTGATCGCAACTTCAGTTTCCGCCGGTGGGCTATGAGCCATGACATTGTTGGGCGGACGTTTCTCTACTCCACGGCATGGACGACTGCCAACGTCAGGCTGACCGATCTCTCGCGTGCAGAGCGCATTGTGGTGAAGTCGCGCTTGCTGCGCAGAAAGATAGGGGAGAAGCTGCATGCACAGTTCTCCGACGCCGATGCCGAGGGAATCGTCTCGGCTATGGTGGTGGGCGACAAGAGCGGGCTGACGAAGGAACTCCGCGATATGTATTCCGTCGTAGGCGCTTCCCACGTGCTTGCTCTGTCGGGGATGCATCTGGGTATCATATTCTGCGTGCTGAGCTATGTGTTTTTCCGTCGCCGTTTCAGGTTTTTCGGTTCGTTGGCAGTACTTTGTGTTATTTGGGGCTACGCGTTGCTGACGGGCCTGTCGCCGAGCATTCTGCGTGCGGCCATAATGCTCACGGTCTATTCCTTTGCCGATATCCTCGTACGCAGACACAATGTGCTGAACACGCTTGGCATCGCTGCCCTGGCGATACTGACAGTGAGTCCGTTGAGCCTGTGGGACGTGGGATTCCAGATGTCGTTCATGTCGATGTTGGGAATTGTAGTGCTCTATTCTCCGCTATATACGTTGATTCCTTTGAAGATAGTGCGTCGATACTGGCTTGTTGACATGTTGTGGCAGATTTGCTGCATCTCGCTGTCGGCGCAGGTGGGCGTGGCACCGCTGGTCGCCTTCTATTTCTGTCGTTTCTCCTGCTATTTCCTGCTCTCGAGCATTGTGGTTTCTGTGATGGCATTCTTGATTCTCAGTTGTTCTGTCGTCGCATTGCCGATGATTCTCTTGGGTGTCTTTCCTGGAGTTGCAGGCTCTGCCTTGGCATTGTTGGCAAAGGTGCAGAATTCCCTGCTTGGAGGTATTTCCTCACTTCCGCATGCCAGCATAGAAAACATCAGAATCAACCATGTGCAGTTGATTCTGATGTATGTGGTCATTGCAGCCCTGTTTGCCCTTGCCGGCAGAGTGCTGCTCATTGTAAAGAGAAGCCGTGTATGGCAGTCGATATCCCACGCTGCCGACGATGTCACGTCCTGAAATATTCCTCGAGCTGTTCGCGAGCTTTCCCCTCGGTGTTGTCGAGGTCGCTGATGATGTGCCCATGTTCGAGCAGGGCAATGCGGGTTGAAATGTCTACGGTGTGCTGCAGGTTGTGACTCGAGATAATCACGGTTGCGCCAGTGCGCTGCTGATACTCGGTCATGATGCTCTTGAGCAGGTTCTGGCTCGAAGGATCGAGGAAGTTGAACGGCTCGTCGAGGACTACGAGATGTGGCTCGTTGAGCAATGTGGCAATGATGCCTATCTACTGCTTGTTGCCTGCCGAATAGTCGCGTATGAGCTTGTTCTGGCCCATTATCTCGTCGGCCATGAACGGCGAGTAGAGTTCCAGACGCTGGCTGATTTCCTCTTTCGACAGGTCGGCCACGCTGCCTATGAACTCGAAGTATTCTTCCGGAGTGAGGAAGTCGATGAGGAAGCCTTCGTCGATATAAGCACCGGTGTCGTTTTTCCATTCTTCCGACAGCGCGGGGTTGATTCCGTTGATGCTGACGGTGCCGTTGTCGGCTTCAAGCAGGTCGAGCATGAGGCGGAAGAGGGTTGTCTTTCCGGCTCCGTTGTTACCGACGAGTCCGAGTATCTCTCCGTCGTGGATTTCGAATTCGGCAATGTCGACAGCGACCTTTTCTCCGAATTGTTTCTTCAGGTCATTTATTGTTATCATACCCTATAACTATGAACTATGAACTCTTAACTCTTAACTCTACACGATTCCTCTGCCGTGGCATTTCTTGAATTTCTTGCCTGATCCGCACGGGCATGGGTCGTTAGGTCCCGGCATGCGCTCTTTTATGATTGGCACATGCGATTGGCGGCTTGCGCCTTCACGTGTGTCCTGCCGTGCTGCAGCCTGTTGCTCTGGGCTGTTGAGGTCGGCTTTCTGCTCGTTGTATCGCTGGCTGCGCTGCTGTGGTGCCGCTTCGCGCACCTGGTCTTGCTCTATCTCAGGTATCTGGCCACGCATGAGTATGCTCGCAATGCGGTTGTTCATCTCGTCGATCATCGTGTCCCATAGTTTTGCACTCTCGAGCTTGAAGATGAGCAGCGGGTCTTTCTGTTCGTAGCTGGCATTCTGCACACTGTGGCGTAGGTCGTCGAGTTGTCGGAGATTTTCTTTCCAGTCGTCGTCGATGATGTGGAGCATGATTTGCTTTTCAAACTCTTTCACTATCGACTTGCACTCGCTGTCGTAGGCTTCTTTGAGGTTGCAGCGGATGTTGTAGATGCGTTTTCCGTCGGTTATGGGCACCATGATGTTCTCAAACTTCTCACCTTGTTCTTCTTGCACTCGCTTAATCACTGGCCATGCCACTGTTTGTATGCGGTCGGTCTTGCGCTTTAATGCTTCCATTGCAAGTTGGAACGCTCTCTCCTCGAGCTTCTCTAGCTTCTCGTTAAGGAATTCGCTTTCGGTGTATGGGCATTCCATTGCAAGCACTTTTAGGAATTGCTCGCGGCATCCGGTATAGTCGTTATTCTCGGTTATGCTAATCACTCTATCCCAAATGACATTAGCGATATCCATTCCGATACGTTCACCCATCAGCGCATGGCGACGCTTCTCGTAGATGACGGTGCGTTGCTTGTTCATAACATCGTCGTATTCGAGCAGGTGTTTACGTATGCCGAAGTTATTCTCCTCAACCTTTTTTTGTGCCCTCTCGATGCCGTTTGATATCATTCCGCTCTCAATTCTCTCGCCGTCTTTGAATCCGAGACGGTCCATCACCTTAGATATTCGTTCCGATCCGAAGAGTCGCATGAGCTTGTCTTCAAGCGAGACGTAGAAGACAGATGAGCCTGGGTCGCCCTGACGACCAGAACGTCCACGCAGCTGACGGTCTACTCGGCGGCTCTCATGTCGCTCGGTACCGATTATTGCGAGTCCTCCTGCGGCCTTCACTTCGGGCGATAGTTTGATGTCGGTACCACGTCCTGCCATGTTCGTGGCTATCGTCACGGCTCCGAGCAATCGCTCTTCTTCCTTGACGAGCACTCCTGAATTGCCTTCCGGCACTTCGCCTTTCTTGTCGTTCTCCTTCAGGAAGTCCTGGTATCTCACTGCCGACAGCTTGTCGCTGAAAGCTCGTCCGTCGGTGGCTACCCATACTGTGCCTGGGCTGCTCTGTCCGGCGAGGGCTACGATGTCGGCTTCTTTCTGGTGGAGCTTGGCGTTGAGCACCTGGTGTGGAATTTTTCTCATCGAGAGCATCTTCGACAATAGTTCTGAGATTTCAACCGATGTTGTACCCACCAGGGTAGGACGTCCGCTGTTGCGGGTGTCCATGATTTCGTCGATTACGGCGTTATATTTCTCGCGTGCTGTCTTATACACGCGGTCGTCCATGTCTTTTCTGATTACGGGGCGGTTGGTTGGAATTTCCACCACGTCGAGTTTGTAGATGTCCCAGAACTCGCCTGCTTCGGTTGATGCTGTACCGGTCATACCGGCGAGTTTGTGGTACATGCGGAAGTAGTTCTGCAGTGTGATTGTTGCGAATGTCTGTGTGGCTGCTTCCACTTTCACGTGCTCTTTTGCTTCTACGGCCTGATGTAGTCCGTCGCTCCATCGGCGGCCTTCCATGATACGTCCTGTCTGTTCGTCGACGATCTTCACTTCGCCGTCGATGACCACGTATTCGTCGTCTTTGTTGAACATGCAGTAGGCTTTCAGCAGTTGCTGT
>JAFUVV010000043.1 GCA_017477435.1 Prevotella sp. | reverse complement strand
TTTGTTTTTACTCTCGGCTTTTTTCGCTTGCTCAACAACTTGTCACTACCTTTAGCTGACGCTGAAGGTAGGCTACGTCTCGGCATAAAAAACAAAAACTTGCGTTTTTATTTTGTTCTGCACTCGACTTGCACTACCTTTGTCCTGGAAATGGAGAAATTTTCTTATAGAGAACTATGTCGGCAGCTTGTACCTCTCTACGGCGACGTCGAGGCGAGGGCTGTGGCGCGGCTGGCATTGGAGGCTGCCTTCGGTCTGACGATGGAGGACATCGTGATGGGCGGCGACTTACTCCTGCCTGCCGAGGCTACCGCTGCGCTCTCGCGACGGCTGCTCACGGGCGAACCGGTGCAGTATGTGGTGGGGCGAGCAGAGTTTAGAGGGCGATGGTTTGCCGTCTCGCCAAGCGTACTCATACCCCGGCCGGAGACGGCGGAGATGGTAGGGATGGTAGCCGAAGAGGCACGGCAGAAGGAAAAGCCCTGCCAGATTCTCGACATCGGCACGGGATCGGGATGCATAGCAGTGTCGCTGGCAATAGAAGTGGAAGGCTCGGCGGTGACGGCGACGGATATATCGCAGGATGCCCTGGCCGTGGCGCGACAGAACGCGAAGGCCCTGAGAGCAGAGGTCGACTTCCGCTGCGAGGACATCCTGACGGCAGCGCCGCAGAGCAACGTGCTGGACATCGTCGTGAGCAATCCGCCATACGTCTGCGAGAGCGAGCGGCAGGGGATGGAACAGAACGTGCTGGTCCACGAACCCGCGCTGGCACTCTTCGTCGACGACGACGACCCACTCATCTTCTATCGCGCCATATGCCGCTATGCTGCCACGGCCCTCAAGGGCGGAGGGAGCGTGTGGATGGAGATAAACGAGCGATACGGCCGCGAGGTGGCGGCATGCGCCTCCGATGCAGGACTCGCAGAGGCCACAGTGGTGAAAGATATGTTTGGGAAAGAACGATTTGTAAAAGCATGGAAAAGATAAACAAACGCGAAGTCAGCGAGGCTGATGCACTCCGCCGGCTTAGTGCCCTCTGCGCCCGAGGCGAGCACTCGGAAGGCGAGGTAAGGCAGAAGATGCGGCAGTGGGGCCTCGACAGCGAGGCACAGGAAAGGATAGTGAAGAAGCTCACCGACAACCAGTTCGTCGACAACGAGCGCTACTGCCGCATGTTCATCGCCGACAAGCTGCGCTTCAACCAGTGGGGACGCCGGAAAATAGAGCAGGCACTGCAGCAGAAAGGCATCCCGCGGCAGACATATCAGCCCATGCTCAGCGCCATCGACACGAGTACGTTCGCCGACATCCTCCGACCGCTGCTCGAGGCAAAGCGAAAGACCATCCGCGCAGCTTCGCCCTACGAGATGAAGATGAAGCTCGCACGTTTTGCAATGAGCCGCGGATTTGAGACAAGGGAAATAAACATTTGTATCGACGATATAAACATTGACGATGATTTCTAAGATGCTCCGGCGAGTGCTCGACGTTCTCTCTCCGCGCAGCTGTGCAATGTGCGGACAGCGACTACCGATGGCGACAGAGACACTATGCATCAACTGCAACCGCGCCCTGCCACGCACCGACTACGTCTCAGAGCCCTACGAGAACGAACTGGCACGCCATTTCTGGGGGAAATTCAAGGTGGAGAAAGCAGCGGCATGGTTCTTCTATCATCCGTCGACACCGTCGGCAGAGATGATCGTCGACTTCAAATACCGCCACCAACCACTCCTCGCACAGGAGCTGGGATACATCGCTGCCACCGAATTCAACGACTACGGATTCTTCGAAGGCATCGACATGATAGTGCCCGTACCACTCACCAAGCGTCGTCGCAGAGAGAGAGGCTACAACCAGACGCTCGAGATAGCACGGGGAGTGAGCCGACTGACAGGCATCGAAATAGCCGACAACGTACTGCAACGCACAAAGTTCACCGTCTCGCAGACGCATAAAAACATCCACGAGAAAGCGCAGAACGTGAAAGGAGCCTTCTCCCTGATAAACCCAAAGAAGGTTGCCGGACGACACGTGCTGCTCATCGACGACGTGGTCACATCGGGGGCAACGCTATCAGAATGCGGCATCGAACTCGCAAAGGCAGGCAACGTCAGCATTAGCATAATGACATTGGGATACACAAAATCATGACTATCACAAACCAAATATATTGATGAAGAAGAAAAAAAATCCTATCATAGCGCCCGACGACGCCCACGAGGTGCTGCTACATGCCTGTTGCGCACCATGCTCTTCGGCCATCGTGGAGTGGATGATGGCCAACGGTATCAGGCCGACAATCTTCTATTTCAACCCAAACATCTATCCCCTCGAGGAATACCAGCGAAGGAAGGAAGAGAGCAAGCGCCATGCCGAAAGCCTCGGACTGACGTGGATCGACGGCGACTACGACCACCAGGAGTGGCTCCAGAGCGTCTGCGGACTGGAAAACGAGCCGGAGCGCGGACGGCGATGCCGACGCTGCTTCGCCATCCGACTGCGAGCTGCTGCCATCGAGGCACGCAAACTGGGTCTGAAGTATTTCACCACAACACTGGCATCGTCGAGATGGAAGAGCATAGAACAGATAACCGAGGCAGGAGAAGAAGCTCAGAATGCCGTGCCAGGGACCATTTTCTGGGCACAGAACTGGCGCAAAGGAGGACTCTCCGACCGCAGGAATCAGCTGCTGCACGAATATGGATTCTACAACCAAAAGTACTGCGGATGCGAATTCAGCATGCCACGACTGCAACCTGAAGAACAGGAAAAATGCGAAGAGTGCATGCCCACAGACGAGAAATAAGCCCCACTTTTTCGTTTTCTCCGTTTTTTAAACTAAATTTGCAGAACAGATAGAAGAATCACACCCAAAGAATATGGAAGAACAGAAAAGAACTCTTGCTGAGATGCTTCTCAGCATCAAGGCCGTCCGCCTGCAGCCCGACAATCCTTTTACGTGGGCCTCAGGATGGCTGTCGCCCATCTATTGCGACAACCGGAAAGTGAACTCCTACCCCGAAGTGCGCACCTATGTGAAGGAACAACTCGCAGCCATCATCCGCGAGCAGTTCCCCGACGTGGAAGCAGTGGCGGGAGTGGCAACGGGAGCAATATCGCAAGGCGCACTCGTGGCCGATCTTCTCAACCTGCCATTCGCCTATGTGAGACCGAAACCAAAGGACCACGGCATGGGCAACCAGATTGAGGGCGAACTGAAGGAAGCCACGAAGGTGGTCGTGGTGGAAGACCTCATCTCCACCGGAGGATCGTCGCTCAAAGCAGTGGAAGCCCTGAAGGCAGCGGGAATGGAAGTGCTCGGCATGGTAGCATCCTACACCTACGGATTCCCACAGGCCGAGGAAGCATTCGAAAAAGCTGGAGTCAGACTCATAACCATCACCGACTACGAACACGTAGTGCAACAGGCAGCTGCAACAGGATACATCTCACCAAGCGACGTGGAAATACTGCGCCAGTGGAGAAAAGCACCGCAAGAATGGGGTAAGTCATAATTCACAATTCATAATTGATAATTATGATTACATTGATACACACCGTATTACCGAATATTATTTCATAACACTTTTCCTGACTGAATATGACAAAATTTGAAAGCAGCGTCAGAGGAATCGACGCATCGCAAGAGAAAGTGTACAACATGCTCAGCAATCTCGAGAATCTCGAAAGGATCCGCGACCGCATCCCAGAGGATAAGGCCGACGACATCGTGTTCGACAACGACTCGATAGCCGTCAGAGTGAACCCTGTGGGATTGGTGAAATTCAAGATCATCGAGCGGGAAGAGCCGAAGACCATCAAGTTTGAGGCCGAAGGAAGCCCCGTGCCGGTGAACTTCTGGATTCAGATCCTGCCCGTGGAGGAAAACACCTCGAAGATCAAGCTAACAATAAAAGCCGACATACCGTTCTTCCTCAAAGGAATGGTGCAGAAACCTCTCGAGCAAGGAATAGAAAAGATCGCCGACATACTGCAAATGATAAACTACGAATAAGACGACTATGGCAAGCAAACTCTGGGAAAAAGACTTCGAAGTGAACAAGGAGATAGAGCGCTTCACCGTAGGCCGCGACCACGAACTCGACCTTCTTCTCGCACCCTACGACGTGCTCGGATCGATGGCACACATCACCATGCTCGAGCAGATAGGACTCCTCACCGCCGACGAACTGCAGACGCTCCTCAGCGAACTGAAAGACATCTACGGCATGTGTCAGCGGGGAGAGTTTGTCATCGAGGACGACGTCGAGGACGTGCACTCCCAGGTGGAACTGATGCTCACCCGGCGCATCGGCGACTTGGGAAAAAAGATACACAGCGGACGGTCGCGAAACGACCAGGTGCTCGTCGACCTCAAGCTCTTCGCCAGGGCAGAGCTGCAGGAGATAGTCTCGCTCGTGGCCGAGCTCTTCAACGTGCTCATCGCCCAGAGCAACAAGTACAAGGACGTCCTCATGCCCGGCTATACACACCTGCAAGTGGCCATGCCCTCGTCATTCGGACTGTGGTTCGGCGCCTATGCCGAGTCGCTGGTCGACGACATGGAGTTTCTTCGCGCAGCATATAACATTGTCAACCGCAACCCCCTCGGCTCTGCAGCTGGATATGGATCGTCGTTCCCCCTCGACAGGCAGACGACAACATCGCTGCTCGGATTTGCCTCGATGGACTACAACGTCGTCTACGCCCAGATGTGTCGTGGCAAGATGGAGCGCTGCGTTGCCGCGGCAATGCAGACAGTAGCCGCAACCATCTCGCGCCTGGCATTCGATGCCTGCCTCTACAACTCGCAGAACTTCGCCTTCATACGGCTGCCAAAGGAATGCACAACAGGCTCGAGCATCATGCCACACAAGAAAAATCCCGACGTGT
Source organism: Prevotella sp. (assembly GCA_017477435.1). Taxonomy (GTDB): domain Bacteria; phylum Bacteroidota; class Bacteroidia; order Bacteroidales; family Bacteroidaceae; genus Prevotella. The sequence continues at coordinate 57,072 of JAFUVV010000043.1, read as the reverse complement.
TCGAACTCATCAGGGCGAAGTCGAACCGCCTGCAGACACTTCCATCGCAGATAACAGCCATCACGAACAACCTTCCCTCGGGCTATTTCCGCGACATGCAACTGACGAAGGAAATCCTCCTCCCTGCCTTCGACGAGATGAAAGACTGCCTGCGCATGACCACCTACATCGTCAGCCGCATCGAGGTGAACACCGACATCCTCGCAAGCGGCATCTACGACAACATGTTCACCGTGGAGGAAGTCAACCGCCTCACAGCAGCAGGCATGCCGTTCCGCGACGCCTACAAGAAAGTGGGGCTCGACGTGGAGGCAGGACAATTCCATGCCGACCGCCACATCAACCACACCCACCAAGGCTCCATCGGATGCCTCTGCAACGACAAGATAGAGGCTCTCATGCAAGAACAGCTCGCGAAGATAGACTTCCAGACTGCCCGCGATGCAATAAAAAGACTCTTAGAGAACTCATAAGTCACAATTGATAATTGGGAATTGAAAATTTAAACGAGCTGTTGAGCTTACGAAAAACTATGATTAACTCGCCATTTATGCCTTCTCTCAATGCTGACGTCAACGTCAACTCTGATTTTAATAAAAGTATGAGCCTCACTCCACACTCTACACTCTACACTCTACACTCTACACTCCTGAGGGGCTGCAGGGGGCTCTCGCTCCTCGCCCTACTCATTCTCCTCCTCGTCGGCTGCGGCGACAGCCAGTTTGAGTACACCGACTCGCGCTGCTATGTCATCATCGACAACGCCACCCACCAGGACCCCACCCTCGCTGCAGCCATGAATCCGGCAGCGCCAGGCACCTTCTGCCTCGTCTCACAGACAATCAGCGGAGGAGCCTCCTACTTCACCTTCCGCTCCAACTACGGCCAGGAAAGCAAAGCCCTGCAGAACGCCATCGACAAACGACGCACACTCGTCTTCGGCTACAACAACGCCATCATCGTCGGCTTTGGGTCGATGGACTATCCCCCACAGTTCTACGCATTCGACGCCGAATGCCCCAACTGCTTCGACCCCATGGCCATCCCCGTGCGCAGCAAACGGCTACAGCTATCCGATGCAGGCATCGCAACATGCAGCACCTGCAAGCGACAGTACAACATGAACACCGGCGGAAACATCGTCAGCGGCGACGGAGGCAACAAAATGACACGCTATCGCGGAGCCACAGACGGACCATTCACAGTGCTGAGAGTGAACTAAGACGGAAAAGGTCTTTGCATATTACAATGACCAATGTGAACTAAGACGGAACATGAACAAACAAAAAAGGCGACTGACCGTAGGTCAATCCCCCCACATACAACCCAAATCGCGCGACATGCCGGTTTGGGTTTTCTCGTTGAATAATAATACTGAACCGAGTACAAAACCTTTGTACTTGGAGTACATCAACCTTGTACTGAGAGTACAAAAGCCATGTACCTGCAGTACAAAGCCCATGTACTGCATCCGAGGCTATCTTGTGACTCTCTCTCGGCTATCGTCAGTCGAGACTGACGTGGCGGGCTGATATCGTCTCGCGGAGGAAGATGCGAGCGCTCTCGTTGAAGCGCTCGGGGCTTTCGGTGGTGAAATATTGGCACGTGCCGCCACGCGTTATCTTGCCGGCTATCTCCTCGTGGCGGGAGAGATAGTCTTTCAGGCTGGCTGCTACATACTCGCCCTGCGCCACGACGTGCACCCCGGCGGGGGTGTGGCGCTCGATGCTCTGCATGAGGAGGGGGTAGTGGGTGCAGCCGAGGATGATGCTGTCGATGGCAGGGTCGCGGTCGAGGAGCTGCCGGATGCGCTTGCCGACGAAATAGTCGGCACCCTCGGTGTTGCCCTCACCAGCTTCTACGATGGCTGCCCAGAGAGGACAGGCCTGACCGGTGACGGTGATGTCGGGGAAGAGCTTTCTTATCTCGAGCTCATAGCTGCGACTGCGCACGGTGCCCTCGGTGGCGAGGATACCGACGTGGCGGCTCTTCGTGATGGCTCCGATGGCCTCGGCCGTGGGACGGATGATTCCGAGCACGCGGCGAGAGGGGTCTACCTCTGGCAGATCATGCTGCTGGAGGGTGCGCAGGGCCTTGGCAGAGGCGGTGTTGCAACCGAGCACCACAAGGTGGCACCCCATCTGAAAGAGACGAAGCAGGGCCTGGCGCGTAAACTGATAGACCACCTCGAAGGAGCGCGAACCATAAGGCGCACGAGCATTGTCGCCAAGGTAGACGTAGTCGTACTCTGGCAGCATCTGTCGTATGCCTTCGAGGATGGTGAGTCCTCCGTATCCGGAGTCGAACACTCCTATCGGCCCGGGCATCGCAGGGTAGTCGGTGTGTGGCATCGCACTGAAGGGTTTATTTCTTCGTCTCGGCGATGATGACGTCGGTAAGGTCGATGCCGAAGTCGGGATTGACGAACGGCAGGTCGCAGTCGTCGGTATTGGCTATGAAGAGCAGGTCGCGCTCCTGGCCGACGCGGGCGAGGATGGTGGCCACCTTGTTCTTCAGCGGAGCAAGTGCATCCGTCTCCGCCTGACGGAGCAGACGGTCGGTCTCCTTGCGGAATTCTATGTTCCGCTGCAGCATGTCTTCAAGTTCCGAACGACGTTTCTTCATTATCGACGGTGCAAAATCGCGCTGTCCCTCGAGGAAGAGTTCATACTTCTGGTTGAAGTCGTCCTCGGAGCGCTTTGCCTCGGCATCGTATTTCTTGCGCAACTCGGCAAGGTCGTTCTTCACTGTGGCATACTCGGGCATGGCCTCGAGCACCTTGGCATAGCTGAACGTGCCAAAGTGAAGCACAGGGCGCTGAACGTCCTGAGCAGCGGCAAACTGAGTGGCTGCAAAAAATACAACTGCAAGAAATAACTTTCTATAATTCATAACTCTTAATGAAAAATGCATAATTCATAATTACTTCTCTTGCGGTCAGTGGGTATCACTTACGTTCGACAAGTCTCATAATGCAGAATTAATGTCACCTACGATAGCGGTGATTATTATGCATTATGCATTATGAATTATGCATTAAAAACTACTTTATCTTCTGAATCTCGGTCTTCACGTCGGCTGTGAGATCCTTAGAGTCGGTACCGATGTAGAGAGCTGAGCCCACTTCGAAGATATAGGTATAGGCTCCGGCCTTACCTACAGTCTCGATGGCCTTGCGCACCTTATCATAGACAGGCCCCATCTTCTCCTGCTGCAGCTGCTGCATGGTCTGCTGGCTCTGCTGATACGTCTGCTGGATCTTGTTGTTCATGTCCTGCAGCTCCTGCTCGGTCTCCTTGCGCTTGGTCTCGTTCATCGTGCTCTGAGTCTTCTCATACTCTTCAAGCTTGCGCTGCAATTCGGTCTGCATGGCAGTGAGATCGTTCTCGAGCTCTTTCTGCTTTGCCTGCAGCTCGCCATTGATGACCGATATCTCGGGCAGCGACTGCATGATGTTCTGTGTGTCTACATGACCAAACTTCTGTGCAAACAATGCTGTTGGTGCGATGAGCATCAACGCTACAAAAAACTTTTTCATTTCTTTCTTCTTTAATTGATTATTGTTATTGTTTATTTTTTCTCACTCATGCTGGTTAGTTATAACCAAGTTTCTGGAGCACCTCGTTGCTGATGTCAATCTTTGGAGAGCCGAAGATAATGCCCGAGTCGGATGCTCTGTCGATGACGAGGCTGTATCCGCGCAGCTCGGAGATTTCCTTCACTGCGGTGTATATCTCCTCCTGGATGGGGTTGAGCAGGCTCTCACGCTTCTTGAAGAGCTCGCCCTCGGGGCCGAAATACTTGCGCTTAAGGTCGCTCGACTCCTTCTCCTTCTTCATTATGGCCTCCTGACGGGCTTTCTTCTGCTCCTCAGAGAGAAACACCACCTCGTTCTGGTAGTTTTTGTACATCGTGCTGGCCTCGGTGTTGAGAGCCTCAACCTCTGCCTGCCACTTGCGCGACACCTGATTGAGCTGCTCGTTGGCACGCTCATAGGCTGGTATATTCTTCAGGATATACTCCATGTCGAGAAGCGCAAATTTCTGTGCTCTCGATTGGAGAACGAATACCGAAGACTGCAGAACCATCAGCAGCGCCATAATCATGAAGCGCATGCCGACAAGACTTTTTTCTCTTTTCATTTTCATTTCCTTTCTTATTTATATATTAAATATAAGGTGGCGGTGGCACCCCGTATGATGGAGGTGGCTCACTCGCCGGTCTCTGTCAGTGTTAGAACTCCTGTCCGATGATGAAGTGGAACTGGCTGCCTCCCTTTTCACCAAACACCTTGTCGAATCCGTAAGCCCAGTCGATACCCATCATGCCGACCATGGGGAGGAATATTCTCAGACCCACACCGGCCGAACGCTTCATGTCGAACGGGTTGAATTTCTTGACTTCGTTCCATGCATTACCAGCCTCAAGGAACGTGAGTCCGTAGATGGTTGTGTTTCCGAGCAGGAAAGGATAGCGCAACTCGGCCGTAAAGCGGTCGTAGGCATAGCCTTCATACCCCCACGGAGTGAGCGTACCGTTTTCATATCCGCGCAGTCCGATAGTCTCCTCGGCGTAGCTCGTACTGTAGCCGGTCATACCGTCACCACCCATATAGTAGGTCTCAAACGGCGACTTCTTGTATTTGTTGTACGAACCGAGTATTCCAAGTTCTACTCGCGTCATCAGCACCAGGCATTTCTGGGCCTTGGTGAGAGCCGTGAAGGTGCGCATCTTGAACTTCCACTTGTGATACTCCACCCAGCGGTATTTCTTTTGCTGCTCGTCGTTGTACGACGGTGAACGCCTGTTTGTCGCCAGGTTCTTATAGTCTATGTTGTCGAACTTCGACCATGGCGGCGTGATGGTCACAGATGCTGTGAACTCCGATCCTGTACGTGGGAACAACGGGCTGTCGGTAGATGAGCGGTTGATCTGCACGCTCAGGTTCAGATTGTTTGATTTTCCCGTGGTCAGGAGGAAGTATTGCCAGTTCTTCAGCATGTATCTGGTGTAGGCCAGTTGCACGGAGAGCATGAAGTGGTCGTCGGGCCAGCGCAGGCGCTTACCCCATCCGAGCGAGGCACCGATGAGCTGCACATACTTGTCGGGGTCGTAGTAGTTCTCGTAGTTGTTGTAGCCATAGCCGTAGCCGTAACCTCCGTAGCCATACATGTAGTTGAGATAGTTGTTCTGCCATGCACTGTTGTAGAAGTTGCTCGACACGTCGGTTTGCTTCGAGTAGTACATTCCTACGCTAAACTGTATTGGTCGCTTTCCGCCGAACCATGCAGTTGAGTAACTTGCGTTGTACGACTGATAGTATGTTCCGTTGGTTTGTGCGCCGAGAGAGAACACTTCTCCGTCGCCGATAGGCATTATGCCACGATGCTCGGCATTCTTGCGGAAGAGGTTTCGGATAGAGAAGTTATTGAGCTTCAGTCCTACCCTACCGATGACACCTGTCTGTCCCCATCCGAGAGAGAACTCTATTTGATCGTTCGACTTCTGCTGCAGCTGCCAGTTGATGTCCACGGTACCGTTCAGAACGTCGGGCTTTGTGTCGGGGGTGATGGCCTCTGGGTCGAAGTGTCCCATAGATGCCAACTCACGCATCGATCGCATGATGGCTTCCTTCGAGAACAGGTCGCCGGGCTTGGTATGCAGTTCGCGTCGCACCACATTCTCATACAATCGGTCGTTACCGTTGATTCTGACGTGGCTGATGCGAGCCTGTGGTCCCTCTGTGATGCGCATCTCGAGGTCGATGGAGTCGCCGACGATGTTCACTTCGGTAGGATCCAGCTGGTAGAAGATGTAGCCGTTGTTCCAATAGTTGTTGCCCACGGCGTCGTCGTCTTCGGTGAGACGTTTGTTCATCAGTTTCTGGTTGTAGACGTCGCCGCGCTTCAAGCCGAGGGAGTGGTTAAGGTAATCTGTCGGATATACGGTATTGCCGACCCACGTGATGTTCCTCACGAAGTACTGTTGTCCTTCGTCAACTTTCACGTAGACGTTCACATGGTTCTCATCGACGTTCCACACGCTGTCCTCGAGAATCACGGCATCGCGATATCCGTGCTCGTTGTATTTGGCGATGAGCTTTTTCTTGTCTTCGTTCCAGCGTTCTGTCGTGAATTTCTTCGACTTGAAGAATGAAGACAGTTTGCCTGCTTCGTGGGTCTTTGCGAATGCTCCCTTCCGGAAGAGTCCGCCTTTTATCTTCTTGTCGGGCAGGGCATTGTTGCCGTCGATGATGATTTCGCGCACTTTCATCTTCTGCTTCTTGTCGACGATGATATCGAGTATGACGTAGTCTTCTTTTGTCACATCGGGCCGCTGTTGCACGTCGATTTCGGCATTCTTGAAGCCTTTGTCGTCGAAGTAAGACTTTGCTATGAGTCTTGCTCTGTCGAGCATGTCGCGTGTTATCTGTGCTCCGACGAGGATACCGAGTTTTTTCTCCATGTCCTCGCGTTCCGATTTTTTCAGTCCGTAGTAATTCACCGACGACACTCTGGGGTTCATTTTCAGATGGATATGCAGGAATGCTTTGTTTCCGACGATAGAGTCTACCGATATTGAGACGTCGGAGAAGAGCTGGTTGCGCCAATATCTCTTCACGGCATCAGTGATCTGATCGCCGGGTATTTCGATTTTCTGTCCCACCTGGAGTCCCGACAGTCCGATGAGGGTGAAGTCGGGTGTGTTCTCGAAGTGTGTGACAGTGATACCTCCTATTTCGCATTCTCGCGGTGTGCCTGCATACGACACCTCTGGATTGACGATCACGTCTTGAGCGTGAAGGCCAATTGCGAAGAATGCCGTTGCGACGATCATTGCCGCTTTCATTATCTTGTTCATCATCTGATGCTGTTTTCGTTTTCTATTTGTTGCCCTGTCTTTCCGTATCTGCGTTGCCTGTTCTGATAGCTTTCGATGGCTTTGTGTAGTTCTGCCTCGCCGAAGTCGGGCCAATATGTGTCTGTGAAATATAGTTCTGTATATGCTATTTGCCAGAGCAGGTAGTTGCTTATTCTGAGTTCGCCGCCTGTACGTATGAGCAAGTCGGGGTCGGGCATGAACTGTGTCTGAAGGTTTTCGCTGATGGTCTGCTCTGTGATGGAATCGACGTATTGCTGCCCTTGTTCTACTGACTTTCTATATTCGTCGATTGCCTTGTTTGCGATTTCCTTTGCTGCTTTGGTTATTTCCCATCGTGCTGAGTAGCTCAGTGCCACCACCATGGTCATTGCTGTGTTGTCGGCGGTGTGCTCCATCGTGGCTTTCAGTTTTTCCTGCACCGATTGCGGCAGCCGGTCGATGTCGCCTATGACGCGGAAGCGTACGTTGTTCTTCATGAAGATCTCGTCTTCGAGTGCTGTGAGTACGAGTCTCATGAGTGTTGCCACCTCGTCGGCAGGGCGGTTCCAGTTCTCGGTGGAGAAGGTGTAGAGTGTGAGGTAGTCCACTCCCAGCCTTACGCATTCGCTTGTGATGCGTCTCACGGCATCGACTCCTGCCTGGTGTCCGTAGCTGCGGTCGTGGCCTCTTTCTACGGCCCAGCGGCCGTTGCCGTCCATGATGATGGCTATGTGGCGGGGTATGTGGTTCTTCTCTGTGTTCATTTCTGTCGTGTTCAAAATCGTTTCTTCCTACTCATCGGCGTTATGGCATGTGCGGCATTTTGCCAGGAAGCTGTATGTCACTGTGACGAGCAGGTGTGAGTAGCAGTCGGTGTTCTTGAACGCTCCCGAGCTGCTGACCATGTATGGGTCCTTCACATTGTCGAGCTTGTCGCTCAGCGAGAAGTGCATGGTCCACTCCAGTCCGAGGTTCCATCGGTCGGCCACTTTGTATTTCACTCCCAGCCCGAGGGGAATGTTGCCAGTGATGACGCTCTTGTCGCCGCCTTCGGCATAGGTCACTCCTATTCCTCCGAAGACGAAGGGGGTCAGTCGTTTTGCGCCTCGGTAGTCGCGTCCGGTGCCATAGGGCCAGAAGTTGTATTCGTAGACGGCGCTGATGTCGACGAGGTTGTTGTTGAATTCGAACCTTTCCTGTGCCATGTCGGGATAGTAGGTCTTCAGGTTGTCGGAGTTGCCTTTCAGCTTTCCGTAACTTCCTGTAAACTTCAGTCCCATGTAGGGATTGAACAATCGCCGGAATACCACTGTCGCCATTGGTTGCATGCCTTTTATCAGGCTTCCGTTCAGGTCGCCTTGATAGGTCACCAATCCTGCTCCTGCGCCTATCTCGGCACGGTATTCCACGTCGCCCTGTGCTCTTACTGTGAGCGATGCGAGCGTGAGCAGTGTTGCTATGATAATGCGTGACGTTTGCATGCTTGTCTGTTGTTTATTGTTTCTTCGTTCAGTCGTTTTCGTCCCATCCGAGTCTGTTCAGTCTTCCTCTCCACACCTGTCCCGACTGTCCGCACACGATCCAGATGTTGTTAGCATCGTCGGCGGTCATTGCGAACGTATCGCCTGTGAAGCTGAACTCTGTGGGGAGTGTCATTCCGTGGTCGGTGCGCCACGACAGTCCGCCGTCGACGCTCTTATAGATGTTTCCGAAGGGTTCGGCTTCGAATGTTCCGAGTCCGTGTCCTCCCAGTGCGATGAATCCTTTGTCGTAGGCCACTGTGTGGAGTCCCGACAGTGCCGGGGCGGGATACATGTTGCCGTCGTAGTCGCCTAAAGATGTCCAGGCGCCGGGTTGAGCGTATTCATCGTTTTCTTCTATCTTTCCCCATATGCGTGCCTTCGAGGGGTTGTCGTCGTCGCCGTTGCCGATGATAATCACCTGGTAGGCGTTTTCGTTGGTGACCAACTTGTTGTAGCAGAGGCTGATGTCGCGTGTCGGTAGCATCGATGCGTCGCCGTCGACCTGCTCGGCTGTCCATGTCTTGCCGCCATCGTCCGACGTTTCTATCGTCCCTTCGGCTGTGAGGGCGTAGAGGTGTGAGGGCGTAGCTCCGAGGAGCTGCTTCATTGTCGTCGTCGCCACCTCGTCCCAGTTTTCGCCGTCGGCCGATGAGTAGAGCTTTCCGCTGCTCAGGATGTAGAGCTTTTCGCCTTGTGCTGTCAGGCTCTTGTAGGCTTCTGCGTCGAGGCCGCCTTCGATGTTCGGTGTCAGCGGTGTCCACGTCTTTCCGTCGGCGAGGTCGGTAGCGCAGCCTTCAGTGGCTGTACCGTTGTTTCCGAAGAGGAACATGCGTCCGCCGGCGGCTGCCATTTTCATTCCTTCCGTGTATTCCTTTGCGGGCTCTGCCGTGCCTGGTGTCGACCATCCTGTCTTCTCGCCGTCCTGACGGTGGACGTTCACTTTCACGAGATACTGCGAGCGCACTTTCCCCGAGTGGCTCAGGACATAGAACGTGCGCGGCTGTGAGAAGTCTATGGAGTCGTTTGAGGAGTAGACGCTGAGCGAGTCGCTCTTCATGCTCTTAAGATATACTGTTCCTCCCATCTTCGTTACGATCGACACGAGGATGTGCTTGCTGTCGGTGCCCGAGGGCAGTGAGTCGGTGTTGTATATTTCGCGGCTCACCTGGTTGATGTGGAACCTGTACGACGATGGTGTGAGTTCGGTCTTCGTGGTGCTCACTTTTCCGTCGGATCCGGTGGTGGTGGTGTATTCGTTAGCTGCGGTGAGCGTGAACGAGGTGATTGCCGCGTCGTCGTAGTAGACGTAGTCGTCGTCGTGGCCCAGACATGATCCGAGCGTCACCACTATCGATGCGAGCAACATTATGCCGTAGAAACTGCGTTTCGTCATTTTCTTTTCCGTTTACTTATTTAGCCGAAGAAAACGACAGCGCCGTGCCCCATTCCGCAGCACTTTGTGGTGCAGCGGGGGGAAGACGTAGTCTTTCCTTCGAAATTATTGGTTGCAAATTTAAGCAGAAATCCTCAAACTGCCCACTTTTTTAAAATTTTATTATGCAAAATGTGCTTTTATATGATGTTTTTTAAGTTTGTTTTAGAGAAAAACCTTGATTTTTCAATGTTCTAAACACATTTTCCTGCGTTTGCATGCAGGTTCTGTCGTGCCTTTCTGCTGGTCCGTCTGCGTCGGGAGCCACATTTCTCTGTGCTCACTATCAAGGCCGGATAGCAAGACTATCAAGCACGGATAGTGAAAGTATCAAGGCCGGATAGTGAAGATATCAGAGCCGGATAGCAAGACTATCAAGCTCGGATAGTGGAGCCTGCCGTCGCTGACGACTGGCTCGTGCCTGTGCTCTGTGCTTGTCGCAGGGGGCAGCAGGGGGCACGAAAAAGGGGGGCTGCCTTGCGGTAGTCCCCCTTGATATCGCTGAAGTAGTGATTAGAGCTGTGGTCCAGCTGCTACGAGAGCCTTACCAGCCTCGTTGTCTTCATACTTCTTGAAGTTCTTTACGAAACGTGCTGCGAGGTCCTTAGCCTTCTCTTCCCACTGTGCTGCGTCGGCATATGTGTCGCGTGGGTCGAGGATGTTTGGATCAACACCTTCGAGCTGTGTGGGCACTGTGAAGTTAAAGAATGGTATCTTCTTTGTTGGAGCCTCGTCGATGGAGTGGTTGAGGATAGCGTCGATGATGCCGCGGGTGTCGCGGATGGAGATGCGCTTGCCTGTTCCGTTCCAGCCAGTGTTTACGAGGTATGCCTTTGCACCGCTCTTTTCCATCTTCTTCACGAGTTCTTCAGCATATTTTGTCGGGTGCAGCTCGAGGAATGCCTGTCCGAAGCAAGCCGAGAATGTCGGTGTGGGCTCGGTGATACCGCGCTCTGTACCGGCGAGCTTTGCTGTGAATCCGCTGAGGAAGTAGTACTTTGTCTGCTCTGCATCGAGGATTGACACTGGAGGCAGCACACCGAAGGCGTCGGCGCTGAGGAATATCACCTGCTTTGCTGCTGGAGCGTGGCTGATGGGGCGCACGATGTTCTTGATGTGGTAGATAGGATAGCTCACGCGGGTATTCTCGGTGACGCTCTTGTCGGCGAAGTCGATCTTACCCTCGGCGTCTACTGTGACATTCTCGAGCAGTGCATCGCGGTGGATGGCGTTGTAGATGTCGGGCTCGCTCTCTTTGTCGAGGTTGATTACCTTTGCATAGCATCCGCCTTCGAGGTTGAACACGCCGTTGTCGTCCCATCCGTGCTCGTCGTCGCCGATCAGCTTGCGCTTAGGATCGGTAGACAGTGTGGTCTTACCTGTTCCGGAGAGTCCGAAGAAGATTGCTGTGTTCTCGCCCTGCATGTCGGTGTTGGCCGAGCAGTGCATGCTGGCGATACCCTGCAGTGGGAGGTAGTAGTTCATCATAGAGAACATACCCTTCTTCATCTCGCCGCCGTACCATGTGTTGAGGATCACCTGCTCCTTGCTTGTCACGTTGAAGGCAACGGCTGTCTCCGAGCGCAGGCCGAGCTCCTGATAGTTCTCCACCTTTGCCTTTGCAGCGCAGTAGACGATGAAGTCGGGTTCCTGGTCGAATTCCTCCTGGTTCTGAGGACGGATGAACATATTTGTAACGAAGTGAGCCTGCCAAGCTACTTCCATGATGAAGCGCACCTTCATGCGTGTGTCTTTGTTGGCACCGCAGAATCCGTCGACGACAAAGAGGCGCTTGCCGGAAAGCTGCTTCAGTGCAAGGTCTTTCAGTACTGCCCAGTTCTCCTCAGAGAGGGGGTGGTTGTCGTTAGGATACTCTGGTGTGTTCCACCATACGGTGTCCTTCGACTTTGCGTCCATCACGATGTACTTGTCTTTAGGCGAACGGCCTGTGTAAACACCTGTCATCACGTTGATGGCACCAAGCTCGGTCTCCTGACCTACGTCGAAACCTTCAAGACCTGGTTTTGTCTCTTCGTTGAACAACACTTCGTAAGATGGGTTGTAGAGAATCTCGGTAACACCGTTGATTCCATACTTTGTCAAATCTAAATTTGCCATAATTTTTATTTATCGTTTATTTGTTAGTATGCTCAAAGCACCTGAACCGCCTCCGGTTCGTAATCGGCCGCAAAATTAATGATTTTAAAGAGAATAGCGAAATTTGACGTATCAAAAAATCCTATCAAACGGCTTTTTTCGGTTAAAGTATTTAAAAATTTCAGCCGTTTCTTCTTTTTTGTCAAATAGACTTTGCAAAAACTGGAGTTTTTGTTTACTTTTGTGCCAAACTTTAATTCTTCATTATGAAAATCGTAAATCTGAGCACAGAGAACAGCGTTCTCAACACTTTTCTCGCAGAGATACGCGACACTGAATATCAGAAGAATCGCAATCTCTTTCGTAATAACATTCGCAGAATCGGCGAGGTGATGGCCTACGAGATCAGCCGTTGCCTTACGTATGAGCCCAAGAAGGTGGTCACCCCTCTCGGCGAACTCGATATCCAGCTGCCGACAGACGACGTGGTGGTGGGCACCGTGCTGCGCGCCGGACTGCCGTTCCACGAGGGATTCCTGCATGTGTTCGACCATGCCGACAACGCCTTCGTATCGGCCTTCCGCATGTATACCAACCGCGAGCACACCGAGGTGGGCGTCCACACCGAGTACATGGCATCGCCGAGCGTAGAGGGAAAGACTCTCATCATCGTCGACCCGATGCTTGCCACCGGCGGAAGCATGGCGGCTTCCTACGAAGCACTCGCCAAGACGGGAACACCGAAGGCCATACACATAGCATGCGTCATAGCCACGCCAGAAGGACTGGAAGTGGTTCAGCAGGCACTGCCCGAAGAGAACGCCACAATATGGTGCGCGGCCATCGACCCGGGAATGAACGAGCATAAATACATCGTCCCGGGCTTCGGCGACGCCGGCGACCTCTGCTACGGAGAAAAGCTGTAGCTCCCTTCCCTCCCGCCACAAACAAAGACGAAAGCCAACCTTCGCTCTTGCTATGGACTACAAACAAAGATGCTGAAGGAACCAGACCGTGTCGCTGGTTCCTTCAGCATCATTCATTTATATCGAAACAATTCCTCGTATGCAGTACAAAGGCCTTGTACTGCGAGTACATGGGCTTTGTACTCCGAGTACACGTCCTTCGTACTCCAAGTACATGGCTTTTGTACTGCCGCCAAACGGGCACAACGACTCCAACAAGCGAACTGATCGGAAGGCGTAGGTCGTTGTCTATTTCACCTCCCAGATGTCGTTCGTCTCGAGTAGTTCGGCGAAGTTATGATAGGGTTTCTTTGCTTTGAGTTCCTCAATCTGAGCGTTCACCGCCTCGTCGTAGGTGGGTGCCTTCACGTCGCGTATCACTCCGAGCGCCACGGGGAATCCGTCCTCGTTCGACATCATCGCGAGCTTCAGCTGCAGCGTGTCGTCCTCTGAGTGGGCATCGTGCACGAGAATGTCGTCGAGAGTGACTCCGTTCTCACCAATCTTCACCACCTTGAGCCCGAAGCCCTGCTGCATCAGTCCGAACTCATTGTTCTCTCCGAAGACGAGGGGCTTCCCGTGCTCCACGTAGATGGCATTACGCTTGCGCCCGTCCTTGGTATATATCGGGTCGTAGGCTCCGTTGTTGAAGATGACGCAGTTCTGCAGCACCTCCACCACCGATGCTCCTTTGTGGGCGTGGGCAGCCTTCAGCATCTCCACGGTGTGGGCTCCGTCGTTGGCCACGGTGCGGGCGAAGAACTTGCCGCGGGCCCCGAAACACAGCTCGGCAGGGCGGAACGGGTCTTCCACGGTGCCGTAGGGACTCGATTTCGACACGAATCCGCGGGGCGACGTGGGACTATACTGCCCCTTCGTGAGTCCGTAGATGCGGTTGTTCAGGAGAATCATGTTCAGGTCGATGTTGCGTCGCATGGCGTGAATGAAATGGTTTCCCCCGATGGCCAGGCCGTCGCCGTCGCCCGACACCTGCCATACCGTCAGCTCCGGATTGGTCACCTTCACACCGGTGGCAATTGCCGCAGCACGACCGTGGATGGTCTGCATCGCATAAGTGTTCACGTAGTACGGCAGTCGCGACGAACAGCCGATGCCTGAGATGACGGCAGTCTGATGTGGCGCAACGCCGATCTCGGCCATTGCCTTGTGAAGAGAAGCGAGGAAGAAGTGGTCGCCACATCCCGGACACCACCGCGGCTGTCCCTTCTTGAAATCAGAGAGCTGAAATGTACTATTACTTTCCATATACTTTTATTATATTTATTTCTACCACAGACTTTATATTTATTTCTACCACAGATTTCACTGATTAAACAGATTCAATTCTATCAAAGGCACCGACTCATATACGATTTCGCTGATTTATGATACTTGAGCCCTACCACAGATTTCACTGATTAAACAGATTCAATCCCATCAAGACACTGACTCATATACGATTTCACTGATTTATGATACTTGAGCCATACCACAGATTTCACTGATTAAACAGATTCAATTCTATCAAAGACACCGACTCATATACGATTTCACTGATTATAGTAGATTGATAGGTTTCTATACTAATTTTTTCGGCCAACTATGAACCTTTCAAACTGCAAGGACACCTGCCCGAAGTTAATCAGTAATGCTATTTCACACCCCGACACTTTTGCATAATTAAGTGCTTGAGAGCGATGAATGTCTTCAATTTCCTTCGCGGCTTTTAATTCTACGATAATATCATCATAACATATGAAATCAGGCATAAATTCCGACTTCAACTTTACCCCACTATATTCAACGGAGAGCGGTTGTTCTCTTTTGTACGGAATGTTTTCCTGTTGCAACTCAATTTCAAGTGCATCTTGATACACCTTTTCCGTAAATCCACAACCCCAAAAACGATGAACTGCCATTGCAGCTCCAATTATTTTGTGGGTCTTATCCTTATACTTAAACTCTTCCATTCCTGCTCAGAACAATCACATCTTTCTTATTAGAATCTGTGAAATCTACTTTTCGCCTACCACATTGATTTAAAATCTGATAAATCAGAGAAATCTGTGGTAAAACTTTTCCATAAATCTGAGGCTTTAAGATCTCATGCCTAAATTATTCCATCATGTTATAGAATCTGTGAAATCTCCTTCTTACCTACCACATAGATTTAAAATCTGATAAATCAGAGAAATCTGTGGTAAAATATATCACATCAGATGACGGGCTTTATATTCTTCACGAGGGCTTCTACTGTGAAGGGCTGACCTTTCACCTCGTTGTACTGCAGGATGTTTACTCCACTGACCTTCGTGCGGAGATAGGCGGCGAGCTGTCCGAGGTTCTGTTCGGCCACGACCACCTTCTTGTATCTGCGCAGCACCTCTGCGGTGTTCTGCGGGAGGGGGTTGATGAAGCTGAACTGCGCCATGGCCACCTTGCAGCCCTCTTTTCGCAGCTCTTCCATTGCCGAGTAGAGATGACCGTATGTACTGCCGAATCCTACGATAAGCAGTTCGGCATCGTCCTTGTCGCCAAGCACCTCGAGGTCGGGCACGGGAATGAGCTCCACCTTCCGCTGACGCAGACGCACCATGCTGTCGTGGTTCTCGGGGTCGGTGCTTATGGCACCCGTCTTACCGTCTTTCTCCAGTCCGCCCAGGATGTGCTGAAATCCCTCCTGACCAGGCACTGCCCAGTATCTGACGCATGTCTCTTCGTCGCGCAGATAGGGAGTGTAGCCATCTTTCATCTCGTCGCTGACGCGGTGTGGACGTATCTCCGGCAATTCCTCCACGTTTGGCAGTCGCCATGCTGCCGATCCGTTGGCGATGAAGGCATCGGTGAGAAGCACGACAGGAGTGAGATGTTCGAGTGCTATCTTTGCCGCCATGTATGCTTTGTCGAAGCAGTCGGTGGGGCTTGTCGCAGCAATCACGGGCATCGGGCTCTCACCGTTGCGTCCGTAGAGCACCTGCAGCAGGTCGGTCTGTTCGCTCTTCGTGGGCAGTCCTGTCGACGGTCCGCCGCGCTGTACGTCGATGACAACGAGCGGCAGCTCGTCGATCACCGCCAGATTCATGGCTTCCGACTTCAGGCAGATGCCCGGTCCCGACGTGCTCGTCACGGCGAGTGCTCCTGCAAAGGCGGCTCCGATGGCCGAGGCACAACCTGCTATCTCGTCCTCACATTGCACGGTGGTCACACCAAGCGACTTGTGCTTCGAGAGCTCGTGGAGGATGTCGGTTGCGGGAGTGATGGGATATGAGCCCAGATAGAGCCTCAGCCCTGCCCGCTCGGCAGCAGCGATGAGTCCGTAGGCCGTAGCCTTGTTGCCGGTGATATCCATATATCGCCCAGGCACCTTCGTCTTCGTCTCTATCCTGTATGTGGCAGGCACCGAAGCATGGGTGTTGTTTCCGTAGTCGTAACCGGCACGCACGACCTGAATGTTTGCCTCGGCAATCTGAGGTTTCTTTGCAAACTTCTCGCGCAGATAATTCTCCACGCCCTCCACTTCGCGGTTGAAGAGCCAGCATACGAGCCCGAGTGCGAACATATTGCGGCACTTCAGTATCGACTTGTTGTCCATTCCGCTGTCGGCCAGACAGTCCTTCACCATTGTCGTCATGGCGCATGCCACCACGTTGTCGCTGTCGATGCCCATCTCAGCGAGATAGTCGTCTGTCTGAAATTCAGCCTTACGCAGGTCGTTTGGTCCGAAGCTGTCGGTGTCGATGATTATCGTAGCCCCTTGCCGTGCATAGCGATACTGCGTCTTCAGCGCCGCGGCGTTCATGGCAACAAGCACGTCGCACTTGTCGCCTGGCGTCAACGACTGCCCTTCCGACACATGCACCTGAAATCCGCTCACACCCGTCAGCGACCCTTGCGGTGCACGGATGTCGGCAGGGTAGTCGGGAAAGGTGGAGATGCCGTTGCCCACCGATGCCGACACAGCAGAGAAAATGTTACCTGCAAGCTGCATGCCGTCGCCCGAGTCGCCCGAGAAACGCACCACAACCTGCTCTATTTGTTTCACTTCAATTTGCTCTTTTTGAGACATAATTTGCTTAGGTTTTTTCAAAAACACCGCAAAAGTAGTTAGTTTTCAGTTACTCTCAAAATAAAAAGAAACATTTTTTCAGGGGCGAGAATATTTTTCTAGTTGGCGGGAAGTTATAAGAGCAAATATTTCATGATAAATTTCCAATCCGCTGAGTCATAACTTCTAAACATTTTTTCGACCAATAGTTTTTATAATAAGTCAATACAACTTCTTTGCTCAGAGGTCTTCCGTCTTTTATCAGTTCATTTGCCACATTCCACGCTTCATCTGCATCGTAAAAACCGGTTGCCCACAATGCTACGTATACTTTATGCGGATAAATCAATCAAATTGTGGTTTAATACTCGAACGACGAGCCTCCGACGAACTCACGCAGGAGCGATGTGGGTGGCAAGGTGTCGTAGTCGACGGGAACTATATATTTCAGGAACTTGCGCAGTCGATATGCCTCGGCGTGCTCTACGCAGTCTTCGCGCACTTCCTCGAGTATCGGCTCGGCTTGCTTCTTTATCACTGCGAGCTCGTAGATCATGGCAGTGTTGAACATGGCGTCGGCGTTCTCCTGGAAGGGGAATATCCACTTGTTCTCGCCTGCCCTGACGCTTGGCCAGCGACGGATGGTGTCCACTGCCGAGCAGCCGCGGTACTTGTAGTCGCGGATGATACGACGCAAGAGTCGGTTGTCGGTGGTGGGGATGTAGTTGTGGGTGTCGAGGAGCAGGGTTGTCAGTGCCGATGCATAGACTCGGTATTTCTGCTCGTCGGGTATCTGAGCCGTCAGTTCGGGGTTGAGGGCGTGTATTCCTTCTACCACGAGGATTTCGTTCTCTCCCAGACGGAGCCGCTTTCCGCTCTTCTCGCTTCGTCCTGTCTGGAAGTTGTAACGCGGCAGTTCGACCTCTTCGCCGCGGAAGAGTGCGCTGAGCTGTTCGTTGAGCAAAGGGATGTTGAGCGAATAGAGGCTCTCGTAGTCGTAGTCGCCCTTCTCGTCGCGAGGGGTCATTTCGCGATCTACGAAGTAGTCGTCGAGCGATATCATCACGGGGCGGATTCCGTTTGTGACGAGTTGCACAGAAAGACGTTTGCATGTGGTGGTCTTTCCGCTCGACGATGGTCCGGCGATGAGCACCATGCGCACTCCTCCCCGGGCTGCGATGTCGTCGGCAATGCGGGCAATTTTCTTCTCCTGCAGTGCTTCCGACACATTTATTATATCGCGCGCATAACCCTTGGTCACTGCCTCGTTGAATGCTCCGAGGGTGCTCATTCCGAGCAGCTCGTTCATATGGTGCCGCTCGCGGAAGGCTTCAAACATCTTGTCCTGCCGGATCATCGCTCCCAGTTCGTTGGGGTTGTCGAGCGACGGGATGCGCAGGAGCAGGCCGTCATAGTATTTTTCCAGTCCGAAGAGAGTGATCTGTGATGTATTGGTGAGGATGGCACCGTAGAAATAATCTACGTATCCGTCGAGATCGTAATACGGTGTGTAAAGTTGACCGAGCGTCTCGAGAAGTTTCACTTTCGAGTGTGTTCCCAGCTCGGTGAACATACGGATTGCCTCTTCGGTAGGTGCTTCGCAATAGTTTATGGGCAGTGCTGCATCGATGAGTTGCTGCATGCGATTTCGCAGTGCGTCGACATCGGCGGTGGTGACATCGCGCCCGATGCGGAGCTCGCAGTAGTAGCCGTTCGACACAGGGGTGTTGATGATCACCGACCCTGTGGGATACAGGTCGTGTACGGCTTTGCAGAGCACGAAGAAAAGTCCGCGGGTGTAGGTGCGAGACCCAGGAGCAGTGGTTATGTCGAGGAACTCAATGTCTTTGCTGTGGTATATAGGATAATGAAGTCCTTGCAGCCGGTTGTTCACCCGGGCACACACCGGCGGAAAGGGCATTTGCAAATTTATTTGGTTAAAAACTTCAGAAAGTTGTGTTCCGACTCTTACTTTTAGAGTTTTTTTGTTATTTTTGCAACGAATTTGTACTTTATGTTCCATAATTCAGATTTTAATGTTCGTTTCAGTGCGTAAAATTACGTAATAAAACCTGAATACTGCTCATTTGACAACATTATTTAAGTAAAAATATGTCTATCTGGATCGTTTTTAAACTCCTTGGCTCGCTTGCCCTTCTAATGTTCGGTATGAAATCGATGAGCGAGGCCTTGCAGAAGATGGCGGGCCCACAGCTGCGCCATGTGCTCGGTGCCATGACCACCAACCGCTTCACGGGAGTGCTCACCGGCATGTTTGTAACCGCCGCTGTTCAGTCGTCGACGGCGACCACGCTGATGACCGTCTCGTTTGTCAATGCCGGACTGCTTACGCTGTTGCAGGCCATCTCCGTCATTATGGGTGCTCACATCGGAACGACGGTGTCGGCATGGATCATGTCGCTCGGGTTCTCTTTCAACATCTCCGACTTTGTCTACCCTGCCTTCTTCGTGGGTATCATTTTGATATACATGAAGAAGCGCCGCATCGTGGGCGACCTGTTGTTTGGTGTGGCATTCCTCTTCCTCGGTCTCGGCACACTGAAGGAGACGGGCTTCGGCCTTGTGGAAGATCCTGCCGCAAGCCAGGCCATCAGCGCCTTCTTCGAGAGATTCAACGATCCGTCGTTCTGGAATTCGTTCTTCTTCCTCCTCATGGGTACGGTCCTGACGCTCTGCGTGCAGTCGTCGGCCGCCATCATGGCCATCACGATGATACTCTGTTCCACAGGCGTGCTACACATCGACCAGGGCATCATGCTCGTGCTGGGTGAGAATATCGGTACTACCATCACCGCCAACATTGTTGCGATGGGTGCGAACACCCAAGCCCGTCGCGCTGCCTTCGCCCACTTCACCATCAACATCATTGGCGTGACGTGGGCGCTGATAGTGCTGCAGCCCTTCGTCAATGCCGTTTGCCACTTCGTGGGCTTCGACCGCACGATCACAGCAGGAGCACCAGGCTATCAGGCCAACCTCGCCAAGATTGCCATCGTACTGGCAACGTTCCACTCGGCATTCAACATCACAAACACGCTCCTGCAAATCTGGTTCGTGAAGTACATCGAACGCTTCGTGTGCTGGGTCATCAAGCCTAAGAAGGTCGACGAGGAAGAGGATTTCCGCCTGCACTTCATCACATCGGGCATCATGAAGACACCTGAGCTATCCGTGCTCAACGCCCAGAAGGAAATCATATCCTTCTCCGACCGCATACAGCGCATGTTCGGCATG
Source organism: Prevotella sp. (assembly GCA_017477435.1). Lineage (GTDB taxonomy): Bacteria > Bacteroidota > Bacteroidia > Bacteroidales > Bacteroidaceae > Prevotella. The sequence goes on along the minus strand of JAFUVV010000043.1, from coordinate 36,894 downwards.
GTGAGGGAATTGCTCGTGGAGAAAGACCCGGCAAAGTTTGCAAAGCTTTTCGCGCGGATTGAGAAATACGAGGGTATCTCCGACAACATGGAGATAGAGATTGCAAAGTATCTCGACGAGGTGAGCGACGCCCATCTCTCCGACGACACGAAGAGCAAGATACGCGCAATGCTGCGTGAGATATCCGAACTTGAGAGCATCGGCGACGCCTGTTATAACATGGCGCGCACCATAACTCGAAAGGTGCAGAACAGCCAGGAGCACTTCACCGAGAAGCAATACGAGCACATGCATCAGATGATGGAGCTCACCGACAACGCCCTCACGCAGATGAATCAACTCATGGGTGGAAGAAAAGAGTCGTTCGACGTTAACAAGTCGTTTAATCTCGAGAAGGAGATAAACAATTTCCGCACACAGCTCAAGAGCCAGAACATAAACGATGTGAACAACCACGAATACACCTACGCCGTGGGTACCATCTACATGGATATCATCAACGAGTGTGAGAAGCTTTGCGACTATGTTGTGAATGTTGTCGAGGCTCGCATGGGCACACGTCAGAAAGAGGCATAACAGCAAAAATCATCCACGCTATGGTGGATGCATAATAAAACAAAGAAACACTCTCAGGCTGTTGTCTGGGAGTGTTTCTTTTCATACCTCAATTGCCATGATGTAGTCGTTCATGAAGAATCCGTTGCCGATGGGGAAATCGCCTTGGGCAATGATGTCCATACCCATCTTCTTGTAAAACCCCACGGCGTTGTTCTGACGATTCACGTTTAGCCTGACACTGCACGGCTCGGGATGCACACTCTTCACATAGTCGATGGCAGCATTGAAGAGCATACGACCGCACCCCATCCCCTGACGTGAGGGAAGCACGTAGATTTTCTGCAGATGAAACACATCGTCGCCCTCTGGCTGCACCGACACATATCCTATCGCCTCGTCACCGTCGTAGGCAAGCTGATAGACATGCCCCTCATCGGCAATCTGACGGCGCAGGCTGTCAATGCCGTACATCCATTCCATCATGAATGCCGACTGCTCGCGGCTTATTATGTCGCGATAGGTAACGGGGAATATCTCCTCTGCCAGTTGGCGGATAATGGGGATATCGTCGAGTGTTGCGCGGCGGATTGTCATATTTGCTCTTTTACGCTTTCTTCCCGCTGAGTATCTCCACCAGCTTGCGCATACCCTCCGAGGCTCCCATCTGCAGGTGTGTCACCATCTTACCCACTGCCGCATCAACGGGGTTGGGGTCAATGAGATAGACGGGCACACCGGGGCGCACATAGTGAATGAGCCCAGCAGCGGGATACACATTGAGCGACGTGCCGATGATGACAAACACATCTGCCTCGCTTGCACACTCTGCGGCGACACCTATCATGGGCACTGACTCGCCGAAGAACACTATATACGGCCGCAGCAGACTGCCGTCGCCTGCCTTCTCACCGGGTGCCACCTCGCAGTCGTCAGGGGTGAGCTCTTTCACATATCGCTCATCAAACTGATCGCGCGACGAGCAAACCTTTGTCAGTTCACCGTGAAGATGCACGATATTCGTGGAGCCGGCACTCTCGTGGAGGTTATCCACATTCTGCGTCACCACCACCACGTCGTAGTCCTTCTCCATTGCACTGATAATCCGATGCCCCTCGTTGGGCTTGGCGTAATATAGCTTACGGCGCAGTCGGTTGTAGAAATTATTCACCAACACGGGGTCGGCAAGCCATCCCTCATGCGACGCCACCTGCTCAACAGGGTATTCTTCCCACAGGCCGTCGTTGCCGCGAAAGGTCTTGAAACCACTCTCCACCGACATACCCGCGCCTGTGAGGAATACTATCTTCTTTTTTGCCATATCTGTCTTCGTTTTTATGTCTTGTGCATCACTCCGCGGCTTACACCTTTGGCAGCTTCCACGGGTTGCGATACTCTTTGCACAGGTATGAGTCAGCCTCAGCATCGTGGAATGTCACACCATCCCATGTGAGCTTCTTACCTGTGCGGTAGGCGATGTTACCCAGGTGTGAGAACTTGGCGATGTGTGCACCTATCTGTATGCTTGCGTGGCACTTCTCCGGTGTGCGTGCCTTGATGCACTCGAGGTGATTCTTCACGTGCAACTCCAGTCCGCCGGCACCGTATGCCTTCTTCAGCGGCACTGCCTCCATGCGCTGCTTGCCGTTCACCTTCTCGGGTATCACCTCCCATCCACCGCGGTCGATGACGAGGGTACCTTTCTCGCCCACGAAGCCCAGACCATGTGTGCGACCATAGGCACCGTCATCAATACCGATGGCGTGGTCCCACATCACGGTGAAGTCGTCGAAGGTATAGATAGTCTGCAGCAGGTCGGGAGTCTCACAGGCATCATCGGGGTATCCAAACTTACCACCCGATGCCATTATCGACTTCGGAGCTGTGACATTCATGCCGAACAGTGCATAGTCGAGCAGATGCACTCCCCAGTCGGTCATCAGTCCTCCGGCATAGTCCCAGAACCAGCGGAAGGTGAAGTGGAAGCGGTTGGGGTTGAACGGCCTCTTCGGAGCCGGCCCGAGCCACATGTCGTAGTCCACGCCGTCGGGTGCGGGGCCATCGGGCTTCACTGGTATCGACGGGCACCAGCCCTGATACGAGAACACACGCACGGTGCGTATCTTACCCAACTGTCCGCTGTGCACAAAGTCCATCGCATCCTGCCAGTGTGGGTCGCTGCGCTGCCACTGTCCCACCTGCACCACACGATTATATTTCTCTGCGGCACGAACCATGATGTTACACTCCTCGATGCTGTTGCCGAGTGGTTTCTCGCAATAGACATCCTTTCCTGCCTGGCACGCAGCCACCAGCTGCAAGCAGTGCCAGTGGTCGGGGGTACCTATTATCACCACATCCACGTCTTTGTTATCGATGAGCCTACGCCAGTCTTTGTAAATGCCCTTTGGCTTGCGCCCCTGTCGCTTCTCCACATCAGCCACACGACGGTCGAGCACGCCCTGATCGACATCAGCCAGCGCGATGCACTCCACCTCAGGGTTATGCATGAACGTCTCGAGATCGGCAAAACCCATGCCGTTGCAACCAATCAGTCCCACGCGAATCTTGTCGTTGGCACCGACCTTCTTACCCGTAGCGCGGATAATCTCTGGACTGACAAACATACCGGCACCCATCATCGCCGACTTAAACAGAAATTCTCTTCTTTTCATTGTAGTATTGTTTTTCAGTGATTAACAAAGTTTATTGCCTACAAAATTAAGAAACTCACCCGACAACGCAAAATTTTTCCGTCATTATTCGAACAAACCCTTCCGCCACGCACCATAAAAACGTGTTGGCGAAAACAAATCTGCAGAGTATTTTTGTTTCAGATGCCGCACACAAATAAATTTGCTAGCAAAATTTCGATTAACTGGGCTCTTTAACGGCAATAAAGAGGCTCTTTATTAAGAATTTTGCTAGCAAAATTTTGGCGTATAGCTCATTTTGCAGGCTGATTTTTAGCATTAGGTAGTCAATAGCTCATTTTGCAGGCTGCTTTTTTCATCAGTTTTTTTGAACAAACAGACTAGTATCTTTTTGCTTTCTCTAAAGCATAGTGAATCTCTGTCTGGGAGCAGTTCCATGAGGGAAGGATTACGCGAGACGGTATGTGTGGCAGGAGTCTCTATCTGCGGGGCTTCTGCTTTTCCATGTCCAGAGATTCTGTCAGTGTCAGGAAAAACCCGGAAATGAATCGCCTGCGGTTCTCCATCGTCAGTCCGCTGTGGTTGTTCAGGTTCTTCTTCAAGTCAGTGAACGTGCCTTCTATCTTGTTGTTCGTGTTGGGCATCCCCCTGCACTCCTCTCTCTGGAAGGTGAAGAGGTAGGGCATATAGAAGTCCAGGCTTGTCACCGCGGCTCTGAGACGCTGGTGGGCATAATGCATTCTGCCGTCTTTGTGGAGGCTCCTGTGATTTATCGTGGCCTTCCATCTCATCTTCCATTCCCGGTAGTCTCTCTTGAAATCAGCCTCGGCGCTCCTGTGCAGCCTGCCTATCAGGTCCATAAGCTCTCTGCTTGACAGCATCTTGTGATTCTGTGTGAGATAGCGTCGGATTATCTGTTTCATATGGAACTGGCACATTTGTATCGGATAGTCGGAAATGGTCCTGAACAGACTCTGCTTGCCGTCTACGATCAGACCGCGTATGACATATCCGCGTTCCCTTATCGAGTTGACCGCAGCCTCATAGTCCTTCACCGTCTCACTCTTTACAAAGGCCATGTAGAGCGGCATGCACGTCTGTGTGTCCAGTGCCAGCAGGACACCGAAACCGCGTCCCCAGTAGGTAACGTCCAGATGTACGAATCCCTCACCTGAGAGCTGAGGCTGCACCCACTCACGCTTAACGCCTTGCAGCCTGCGCTTGACGGTGGAAACACTCATGCCGTAGCACGCGGAAAGCTCACTTATGGTCTGCTTCCCCTGCTGATAGGCAATCCATAAATCATCCGCACTGACGTCGATCCCAGAGCGGAACTGATGGCCGCAATCCTTGCATTTGTACAACTGTACGCCTTTGCGCACACCATTCTTCTTCGTATGTGTACCACCACATACTTGACATCTCATTTTGAACATACTAACCCTGCTTTTTTGATAGCTTGAATGCATGCAAAGTTAGTGGCTATAAGGGATTCAGACCTCTTCCAGCCTGCAAAATGAGCTATTGAGCAATTTTAAACATCGATTTGTATCTGAAGCAGCTTGATCTCTCGAAACATCTGTGTTTATCGAACTTTGAGAGCAATTTCAGCCTGCAATTTGAGCTATAGGCCAAAATTTTGGCGTAAAGGTCATCTCTTTTCGTGTGTTTAGCTATTACTGTTCGTTTTAGGAATCTAAAAAAAATCACATTCTTTTTGCACTGAATGAAAAAATATATAACTTTGCAACGACTCGAGTAGTCCGCAAGGGTACAAGGGTCATAACTTTTTGGAAAAAGGACGTTTTCGAACGTTATCTTCTACGGTAGAATCTCGCAAATTCAGCATCGGAAGATTTCGCAACCGAACGTCCACGATGGGTGTATTATGCACCGGCCAATGGCTGACAAGTATAATATATCATGGCGTGGGCTGACTCGAGTTGCATATCTTGATGCGAGGCGATGCGAGAGCCCTACCGTGGGATATGCGAGAGTAGTTTCTCCCACGTCTTTTTCATGTCATTTTTTAAAGCCGAGGAGGGAGACGTTAGGCATGGAAAAATATGGAAACAAAAGAACCGATTATTTCATTAAGAGATTTTAACTTAAATGAATATAATGTAATGAATAACATATTGGTTCATAAGGAAATGAATGTCAATGACAAAATTTACAAGTACATCGACATCAATTATCTAATTGATATGTTAAAATCGCAAGCCTTATATGTTGCTAACCGCAAATCTTTTTCAGATAGAAGAGAGCACGGACATAAAGAGAATATAAAAAATTTTTTTATGATACAACCTTCCAAGATTTCCAAAGACCAAATTTCTTACTATGAGGAATTAAGTAGGAAGATAAAAGAGGCATATAATATATGTGTCTCATGTTGGACCTATGGACATCATAACAAATGTAATGAAAACATCCTCAATTGGAAATGCTATGGTAGAAATGCTGTCAGAATTGAAACAACTATAAATTGTTTAATATCTAGTATTGACTCAAAAGGAATGACAGTCATCATCAAGAAAGTAAATTATGATGATGAAAAGGTTACAGGAACTGTGGATGCTGCGATATTTACAAAGTATTTAGCATATGAAGATGAAACAGAACTACGTCTATGCGTATTAAGTACAGAACATCATGAAGTTTTAAAGATAAATAATGAAACTTTAATAAAAAAAATCATTCTATCTCCATTGTTGTCAAGACAATACAACGTAATTCTAAAAAACGGATTGGAAAATTCATTCGAATTCTTGAGAGGGAAAATCGAGTTTTCACATCTGATAGAGCATAATTAATATGTTATTTGCTTTAAAATTTTCGATAATAAAGTTTAAAAACACTTATATAAGAATCATTATTTGGTAGAATTTAATCTTACATATTTATTCACTCATTAAATACATATTTATTATGAAACAAAAGAATAAAATGGGTTTATTATTGACCATAGCATTAACACCCTTCTTCCAATTGTTTGCTTATAGTATCTCCGTAATGAACGAGGATGGAGTGACCATATATTATAATTACATCAATGATAGTCAAGAATTAGAAGTTACATATAGTTCTAAAAAATATAGTGGTAATATTAAAATACCTTCTTTTGTTACTTATGCTGGTCGCACAAGAAAAGTGACAAGTATAGGAAAAAATGCTTTCCGCTACTGCCAAGACCTTACATCAGTAACAATTCCCGATAGCGTGACAAACATCGGAGAAGGCGCATTCTATAACTGCTATGGGCTTCCATCTATCACTATTCCTAACAACGTGACAAGCATCGGAGATAATGCATTCAGCGGTTGCTCCGGACTAAAGAAAGTAATCGTAAAAGACATCACTGCATGGTATAATATTTCTTTTGGCAATTACTATAGTAACCCTCTGTACTATGCTAACCATCTTTATAGCGATGAGAACACGGAGATTACAAATCTTGTTATACCAAACAGCGTGACGAGCATAGAAAAATATGCGTTCGAGGGCTGCTCTGGCCTTGCCTCTGTCACAATACCCAATAGCGTTACAAGCATAGGGGTAGGTGCGTTCTCTGGTTGCTCCGGGCTCAAAAAGGTAATAGTTAAAGATATCGCAGCATGGTGCAATATTTTGCTTGTAATTGACCCAAACGTCAATAGTATGGGAAGCAACCCTCTGCGCTATGCTCATCATTTATATAGTGATGAAAATACAGAGATTACAAATCTTGTTATACCAAACAGCGTGACAAGTATCGGAGCTTGGGCATTCCTAGGTTGCTCCGAACTCACATCGGTAACAATCCCCAACAACGTAACAAGCATCGGAATGGGTACATTCTATGGATGCTCAGGGCTTACATCTATAACAATTCCCAACAGCGTAACAAGCATTAGGTCGCAAGCTTTTAATTTTACTCAATATGATCTTTTGGAAATAAAGAGTTACATTGAGGAACCGACGCAGAATACAGGCTCGTCTTTCTCGGATGCGATTTACAAAAATGCTACTCTCTACATCCCGAAGGGAACGATGGAGAAGTATAAATCGACAGATGGTTGGAAGAATTTTGTTTTTATCGAGGAGGGTATTCCATCAGGGATAAGTTCGGTAAGCATCGATGCGACAGAGGAGGAACGGTTTAATCTGCGTGGTGAAAAGCTATCCACCCCACAGCGAGGCGTGAACATCATCCGCATGAGCGACGGCACGACGAAGAAAGTGGTGGTGAAATAGAAATCAAAAAGAATCTGTTTTATCTGCTAAATCTGTGGTAAGATAAGACGAATCCCCCGTCCGCTGGCACTCCCTGCAGACGGGGGATATTAATTAAATTTCCATTCTTTTTTGCACTGAATGATTTACACTCACGCAGATCTCGCGGATTTAAACACGAAATGATTCGTCAGATTCGTGTGATTCGTGGTTTTACCTATTCTAGAATATCGAGGTCTTTACCCCTTAAAGGGCTAAAACGCCGAAAGAATGCAAAAACTTTTTTCGTGTATTTCGTTATTTTTGTCCGTTTTAGGAATCTTAAAAAACTTCGAAAACTTCTTTTTCATCGTTCATAATAGAGACAGCGTGCGATGGCAGCGACGATGTGCTTTCGTGGGCGCGCGAACTATAAAAAAACATTAATTTTCGGTATATTTGCTACATAATCAGATAAAAGTATTAATTTTGCAGCGCAAAATGCGAAACAGATAAGATTTTCACGAAAGATTACAGACACAGACATGGATAAAGTTAGCTATGCATTAGGCCTCGGAATTGGCCACCAGCTGCTCGATATGGGAGCACAGGAACTGAACATCGACGACTTCGCACAGGCAATAAAGGACGTTGTTGCCGGTCGCAAACCGCTCATCGCCGCAGGAGAGGCAGAGACGCTCGTGCAGAACTTCTTCCAAGAGCAGGAGCAGAAACAGCGCGCCGCAGCCGCCGAGAAATACAAGGCAGCAAAGGCCGAGGGCGAGAAATATCTGGAAGAAAACGCCAAGAAAGACGGCGTGGTCACACTGCCAAGCGGGTTACAGTACAAAGTACTGCGCGAGGGCAACGGCCGCCGGCCAAAGGCAACCGACCAGGTGAAGTGCCACTACGAAGGCATGCTCGTCGACGGAACACTCTTCGACAGCTCGCTGCAGCGGGGAGAACCCGCCACATTCCCGCTCAACGGAGTCATAGCAGGATGGACAGAAGGATTGCAGCTCATGCAGGAAGGAGCAAAATACCGCTTCTTCATCCCCTACCACCTCGGCTATGGCGAGCGAGGAGCAGGAGCACAGATACCACCATTCGCCGCTCTCGTGTTCGATGTGGAACTCATCGAAGTGATGTAGAGGACAAGCGAAACATGAAAAAAGAAAAGTGAAAAATAAAACAGACAAGCAAACAATCAAATAATAAAAGAAAAGCAAAAATGAAAAAAATTTTTATCGTAGCTCTCGCAGCTATCATCATGTCAGGATTCGTCTCCTGCAAGAAAATGGGGAAAATCGGGAAAAGAACTAACGTCGAACTGAAGAACGACGTCGACACCTTCGCCTACGCCGTCGGTATGGCACAGACACAAGGCCTGGCCGACTACCTGATCGGCACTCTCGGCGTCGACTCAGCCTATTTCGGCGACTTCCTCAAAGGTCTTGAAGTAAGCGCCAACGAAGGTGCAAGCAAGAAGAACAAAGCCTACAACGCCGGCATCGCACTCGGTATGCAGGTGGCTACAATGGCAAAGAACATCAGCCTCCAGCTCTACGACGGCGACTCTGCAATGTCGATTCCAATGAAGACATTCCTCGCTGGATTCAAAAACGGAGTGTCGGGAAGCTACCTCATCACCAACCCTGCTGCCGCCAACGAAATAGCTATGGCAAAGATGAACGCCATCAAGGCCGAATATGCAAAGGAAAAGTATAAGGACAACAAAGAGGCCGGCGAAAAGTGGATTGCCGAGAAAGCAAAGGAAAACGACGTGAAACAGCTCGACACCACAGGCATCTACTACAAGGTGATCAAAGAAGGAAACGGCACAATACCCGCCGACTCCTCAATGGTGGAAGTCAACTACGAAGGCAAGACCATCAACGGAGACGTATTCGACTCTACAAAAGAGAGAGGCAACCCTGTCACATTCCGCGTGAACCAGGTGATAAAAGGCTGGACAGAAATACTCACACGCATGCCTGTAGGTTCGAAGTGGGAAGTATACATCCCCGCAGAGCTGGCCTACGGAGAGCGCTCAACCGGCAAATACATCAAACCCTATTCTGCCCTCCAGTTTGAGATCGAACTGGTCAGCATGAAGAAATAAAACAGATATAAACCCATGCCCATTCTCAACCTCAACGGGGAGAATGGGCTTTTTTGGTTATAATTGAAAGCAAAGAAAATGAAACGCATACTATTCATCGCTGCCCTGTTCGCCGCCGCAGCTATCTCCACCCCAGCCACGGCAGGCAAGAAGAAAGACAAGAAAAAAGTGCAGACGGAGACAGTGGAGCAAGCTGCTCCCGTTGAACCTGTCGTCGTACTCGCCGACCACAACGACACACTCAACTATGCCGCAGGCGTCAACGCCACACGAGGCCTCCTGCAATACATACAGAACAAGTTCGGAGTCGACAATGCCCACATGCCCATCTTCATCGAAGGACTGAAAGAAGGTCTCGATAAGGCCGACAATGCCGAATTCAAAGCCCGCGCCGCAGGCTATCAGATAGCCGAAGTGGTGAAGCAGAACATCTTGGCAAACGTCGACAAAGAGATTGCCGGCACCACAGCCACGTTCAAGCAACCCATATTCATGCAAGGATTCTTCGACGCAGTAAAAGGCGACAGCACGGTCTTCACGCTGAAGGACGCATCGATGTACTATCAGGAAGAGATGACCGAACTAAAACGCGTCCGCGACGAGCGCTACAAGAAAGAGAACGAGGAATGGCTCGCAGAGAACGCAACGCAGGAAGGCATCGTCACCACAGAGTCGGGACTGCAGTACCGAATGGTGAAGATGGGCACCGGAGCCGTCGCTGAAAGCAGCGACAAGGTGACCGTCAAGTACGAAGGAAAACTCATCGACGGAACCGTCTTCGACTCATCATATACCCGCACCCCCGACACCTCAACGTTCAGCCCGAAACAAGTGATTGCAGGATGGAACGAAGCTCTCACCAAGATGCCGGCCGGTAGCGTGTGGGAACTCTACATCCCGGAGAACCTGGGATACGGATCTCGCCAGGCTGGGAAGATTCCTCCCTACTCCACTCTGATATTCACGGTGGAGGTGGTCAGCGTCAGCAAGGCTGCAGAGACAGCTCCCGCAACAAGTAAAAACAACAAGAGATAAAACCAAAGCGACACACTCAATGAGGGAATTCATGCAGGTATTGCGCCGATTCATACCGCCATACAAGAAATATCTGGCGCTGTCGGTGCTGTTCAACATCCTTTCGGCCGTGCTCAACATCTTCTCGTTCACGGCCCTCATCCCCATCCTGAACATCCTCTTCAACGTCGAAGAGGCCAACATCCCCACGCAGGTGATGGCATGGGACTGGGGAAATGCGAAAGAGGTGATTCTGAACAACATGAACTACTACGTGCAGCAGTTGGTGGAGACCGTCGGGGCATCCACCACACTGCTCATCCTCGGTGCAATCATTGCAGTGATGACATTCCTCAAGACGGGTGCCTACTTCCTATCGTCGGCAACGATAATCCCCATCCGCACAGGTGTCGTGCGCGACATACGCAACCAGCTCTACAAGAAGATTACGTCGCTCTCCCTCGGCTTCTTCAGCGAAGAGCGCAAGGGCGACATCATTGCACGCATGAGTGGCGACGTGCAAGAGATCGAAAACTCAATCATGTCGTCGATCGACATGCTCTTCAAGAACCCCATTCTCATCATTGCCTACTTCGCCACGCTCATCTTCATATCGTGGCAGCTGACAGTGTTCACCATCCTCTTCGTGCCCGTCTTCGGCTGGTTCATGGGCTTCGTCGGGCGCAAGCTCAAGCAGAAGAGCATAAAGGCCCAGTCGCTATGGAGCGACACCATGAGCCAGGTGGAGGAGACACTGGGCGGACTGAGGATAATAAAAGCCTTCTGTGCCGAGGAAAAGATGAACAGTCGTTTCGACCGCATCAACACCGAGTACCGCAATCAGATTATGCGAGTGAACATCCGCCAGCAGCTCGCCCACCCCATGAGCGAGTTCCTGGGCACGGTGATGATTGTCATTGTCATGTGGATGGGCGGCATCCTCGTGCTCAACTACCACGTGCTGAGCGGCCCGGTGTTCATATTCTACCTCGTCATGCTCTACTCCATCATCAACCCCCTGAAGGAATTCTCGCGGGCAAGCTATAATATTCCGAAGGGACTGGCGTCGATGGAGCGCGTCGACAAGATCCTCCTTGCCGAGCGCGACATAAAAGAGCGCGAGAACCCCGTGCAGATAGCCTCCTTTGAGAAGGAGATAGAATTCCGGGACGTCTCCTTCCGATACGGCGAGAAATGGGTGCTCAGGAACATCAACCTCACCATCCCGAAGGGGAAGACCATTGCCCTTGTCGGGCAGAGCGGCAGCGGCAAGTCGACCATGGTCGACCTCATCCCCCGCTACTACGACGTGCAGGAGGGCGAGGTGCTCATCGACGGAGTCAACGTAAAGGACCTCGGAATACACTCACTGCGCCAGTTGATAGGAAATGTAAACCAGGAAGCCATCCTCTTCAACGACACCTTCTTCAACAACATCACCTTCGGCGTTGCCGGCGCCACGCAGGAGGAGGTGGAGCAGGCAGCACGCATCGCCAACGCCCACGAGTTCATCACCCAGAGCCCCCACGGCTATCAGACCGGCATCGGCGACCGCGGCAGCCGCCTCAGCGGCGGACAGCGACAACGCCTGTCCATAGCAAGGGCAATACTGAAGAACCCTCCCATCCTCATCCTCGACGAAGCCACCTCGGCACTCGACACAGAAAGCGAGCGACTCGTGCAGGACGCCCTCGAAAGACTAATGAAGACCCGCACCACCATAGCCATCGCACACCGCCTGTCGACCATCAAGAACGCCGACGAAATATGCGTCCTCCACGAGGGACAGATAGTTGAGCGGGGCACGCACGAAAGCCTTATGAAGCTCGACGGATACTACCGGCGGCTCCACGACATGCAACAGGTCTGAGTACAAAGCCCATGTACTCCGGCAGAAACAAACAAGTAAACGCGAATATAGAACGAAATGACGACGACAACAGTGATGAGAAAGATAAAGCGCATAGTGCTCCGCATCCTTGCAGAGACGCTGTTTATAGTCCTGTGGGTGCTCTCGCTGCTGCCCCTCAGAGTGGGATATTTCTTTTCCGACTGCATGTATCCCATCGTGTACTACGTAGTGAGATACCGCCGGCGGGTGGTAAGGAAAAACCTCTCGTCGTCGTTCCCCGAGAAGACCGAGGAGGAGATCGTCGCCATAGAGAAGAAGTTCTACCACTGGTTCTGCGACTATATCGTGGAGACGTTCAAGATGATGACCATCGGCGAGAAGGAGATGGCTCGCCGCATGTCGTTCAAGGGCATGGACGTCGTACGCGAGTGCATCGCCGAAGGGCAGTCGGTGGCAATATTCCTGGGCCACTACTGCAACTGGGAATGGATAAGCACCCTGCCCCTGGCGGCTCCGAAGGAGGCTCTGTGCGCAGAACTGTATCATCCGCTCGAAAACCCCGAGTTCGACAAGCTGTTCCTCTACATGCGTCAGCGATTCAAATCGGTATGCCTGCCCATGCACGAGGCGCTGCGACACATAATAAAATACCGCAACGAGGGACAACCTCTGATCGTGGGATACATAGCCGATCAGAAGCCCCTCTGGCACAACATCCACTTCTGGATGCCGTTCCTGGGCCACGACACCCCGATGCTCACCGGCTCCGACCGCATCGTGCAGCGCATGAACCAGGCCGTCATCTACGCCGAGGTCACACGACCACGACGCGGATACTACGTCTGCGAACTGAAGCTCATCACGCGCAATCCCCAGGAACTGGGCGAGTATGGCATCACCCGGGAGTACATGACACGCCTCGAAGAGAGCATCCGGCGCCAACCGGCATACTGGCTATGGAGCCACGACCGCTGGTCGAGAACCCACGAGGAGTTCGACCGGCGATTCTATGAAAAAGACGGCAAGGTGTTTGAAAAAGAAGCTGAAAAGTAAAGAGCGTGAGGCGAGACGGGCAAAAACTAAAAATCTAATACTAAAACTTTATGAAAAAAATCAGACTGCCGATCATTATCTTCTGGCTTTTCATTAGTTTATCATCCTTGGCCCAAGACAAGCCGGCGGCGAAACCGCCGTCGCTTAGCGGCATCTACCCATCGCTTGCCTACGTCAACAGCGAAGGAGAGTGTGGCACAGGCGCCGTCGTACCATGGGCCGACCGGCTGTGGATCGTCACCTACGCGCCTCATTCGCCGTTCGGATCCGACGATAAACTCTACGAACTGACACCCTCCCTGCAAATCATACCGCGCCCAGAAAGCGTGGGAGGAACAAATGCCAACAGGTTTGTACATCGTCCGTCAGGGCAACTCGTCATCGGACCGTACTTCATCGACCGCAGGCGCAACGTGCGTGCAATAGGTCAGGAGATGATGCCGGGACGACTGACAGGTTCATGCATGAGCCTGAGCGACTCGACAGGCAAAGTGATGATGGGCACGATGGAACAAGGATTCTACGAGGTTGACGTCCACTCGCTCAGCGTCAGGACGCTCTCCCCCGACGGCAATCAGCTCCACCGCGAAGGCGCTCCGACCATCTACGGCACGCTATGCAAGGGCGTCCACGGCAAGGGATTCTATTCCGGGCAAGGGGTGTATGTATATACTAACAACGGCGAGGGCACCGACGAAGCACTCGTCAACCCCACAATAGAGGCGGGATCGCTGTCGGAATACGATGGCAAGGAATGGAAACTCATTCGCCGAAATCAATTCACAGAGGTGACAGGGCCGTCGGGAATCTACGGTCCCGTGCATGCCGACACCGACCCCATCTGGTCGGTGGGATGGGACAACAAGTCGCTCATCCTCGCCGTGCGCTCCAAACAACGGGGATGGGACTTCTTCCGCCTGCCAAAGGCAAGCCATGCCTACGACGGCGCACACGGATGGAACACCGAATGGCCGCGGATAAGAGACGTGGAAGAATGGGACGGCAAAAACCTGCTCATGACCATGCACGGCATGTTCTGGCAGTTCCCGGCAGCGTTCACAGCAACATCATCGGCTGGCATCCGACCGCTGTCGGCCTACTTGAAGGTTGTAGGCGACTTTGCAAAATGGAATGGAAACATCGTCGTCGGATGCGACGACACGGCGAAGAACCAATTCCTGAACCATCGTAGTCAAAAGGGCGACGTGCCTGCACCAGAACGCTCATGCTCAAACCTGTGGTTCACATCGCTCTCCGAAATATCACATCTCGGCGCCACCACAGCCGACGGAGCAGTATGGCAGAACGAACACGTAGCGGCGCGGCAACCGTCGGAGCCAATGCTCATAGGCGGATGGCAACACCGACAGGCATGGATAAGCAACAAGGGAACGGAACGAACCGCGTTTACATTCGAAATCGACAAGAAAGGCAACGGCACCTGGACACCGCTCACCACCATAGAAGTTGACGGCGGCAGTTCAACGCAGATGACATTGAAAGGAAAAAAAGCCGAATGGATTCGCGTGGTCACCGACAAAGCAACCACCGCCACAGTGATGTTCACCTTTGCCCAAGAAGCAATGAACGACGCTGCACAGCGCAAATATCAACAGAGTAGCAACGATCTCTTCCACGGCATGGCAACATCGAGTTCGCGCACTTCAATCGGCGGCAAGCTGCTCTGCACCGACGACGGCACACGCAAGATGGAGGTGCTCGTGGAAAACAACGTCTTAAGCAACACCTCATCGGCAGGACACTACACCCTCGACCAGTCGCTCACACTCCACTCTTCAAACGCCTCGCCCCACACTCAACAAATGCGCGACAAGCTCACGCCAAAGACCAGCGGCTCTACCGTCGACTCTCTGAGCATCCTCATCACCGACGACAGCGGCCGACGATGGCGCCTGCCCATCGCCGACGACTATCTGGCACGGCTCGCAAGCCAAGGGCTGACACGCACATGCCGTGAGGTGGTAACCGAGCGCGACCTGTTCAACTATGGCGGCACCTTCTTCGAACTGCCTGCCGAGAATGCAGGAGGATTTGCAAGAATACGCCCCATCTCATCTCACCACTTCCGCATCGGCGACTATGCATCGTTCTGTGGCATGCTCGTCATGACCGGCATCGACGTCGATACCACCGACAATCCTCACATCATCCGCTCCGCCGACAAGCGCTCTGCCGTGTGGGCAGGTGCCATCGACGACCTGTGGAAGATGGGACGTCTCGTGGGTCACGGCTCGCTATGGCGCCACACCAGCGTCAGGGTAGAGGAGCGCAGCGACCCTTTCCTCGTGGGATTCTACGAGCAGAAGACTGTCAGCCTGACCAACCACTCCTCGCATCCCGTCGTCTTCACCATCGAGGCCGACCCTAACGGCAGTGGCGAGTGGATGAAGTGTTCCGAGATAACCGTCAAAGCTGGCAAACGACAAAAACTTACATTCGGCAATGCATTCCAAGCGCGATGGATACGTGTCTATACTGATACCGATGCCGTGGCAACGGTCGACGTCAGCCTCGGTTACCGTCAGCCGCGACAGCTGGACCCGCTGCCTGAAAGTCCAAGCCTAATAGGCCGCGGCGTGATGATTACCACGTCGCCCTATTCGCGGTCGAATATCCCCGGCGGGGGAAGGTAATACATTGCAAGCACAATCAGTCTTGGAACGATTCTGCCCCTATCGCATCCTCAATACGTTCGTCACATCTCTTCCACATCGCTGGCCTCACCGACGTCGGTGAAGCGGTCTTCTGTGATTCGGGCCGTTTCTGCTATCGCCTCATCATATCCGCTCACGGCTGCGAAAGGCGCAAACTGAGCGGCGCGGTTTATCATCGCCATGCGTGGATGGCGTGGCGATGTGGGGTGAGGCAGGTTGATTATGTCGTCGTAGTCCATATGTCTGTCTTCCTGTTTTCCTTTCTTCATTTACCACTTTCCATTCTCATGCCTTGTGGCCGCCTATCTGCTGGTTCCTCTCGCGGGCTGTTGCCCCGTCTTCGAAGTTGAGTCCGCGCAGGATGGCGTTTTTCCCGAACTTGCTCTTGATGCTGAGCAGTGCCTTCTGCATGCGTCGCTCTTTGCTGAGGGCCTGCTCTTCTTGCTCCCTCTCACGGCGGAGAGCATCGTAGTCGGTGAAGAGGTCGAGCTGCTGGTGGGCCATGGTGAACGCCACCTGCGACTCGGGCACGACGTTGTTCATCGTCACGTTGATCCTTCTCACGAGCATGTCGTGGTCTACGATCTGGTCGAATAGTTCGGCTGCGGCGTTGATTATCATCCTCGAACTCGACGTCGGGCGCTTGAACCTCGTACTGCCATGCACGTGCTTTGGAGCCTGGCGGCCATAGTGGTCGATGCGGAGCTGGTCTTTGTAGCGGGCCATAAGCTCGGGATTGCGAAGGCTTTCGACGTCGTAGCTGACCGATATCACCATCTGATCTGCCACGAGGCCCTTCTCCACGAGTCGCAGCGAGGCGGCGTCGGCCATCTCCTTCACCACGACGCGAGCTTTCTTCGCCGTATATGGCGAGGCGAGCACCTGGCCGCTGCTCATCGAATTTGTCTCGGGACGGTATTTCTTCACCATCTCTATCGTACACGGCTCCCATCCCCATGCGTGGTCGATTATCAGTTCGGCATTCACCCCGAACAGCCGGTAGAGCACCTCCTCGTTTGTCAGCGAGCACCGTGCTACCTTCCCCATCGTGTCCATCCCCCACGCCGACAGACGCTGCGCGATGCCCGGACCGATGCGCCAGAAGTCGGTGAGAGGCTGGTGGTCCCACAACTGCCGGCGGTACGACATCTCGTCGAGCTCTGCTATTCTGACGCCGTCGCCGTCGGCAGGCACGTGCTTGGCAACGATGTCCATCGCCACCTTGCACAGATACATGTTCGTCCCAATGCCCGCCGTGGCCGTTATACCGGTCGTGGAGAGCACGTCGCGTATCATCTTGACGGTCAGCTGGCGCGCTGTCAGCCGGTACGAACGGAGATAGTCGGTGGCATCGATGAACACCTCGTCGATGGAATACACGTGGATATCCTCCGGAGCGATGTATTTCAGGTAAATCTCGTAGATCTTCGCGCTGAACTTTATGTAATGCGCCATTCGCGGCGGGGCTGCGATATAGTCCACCTGCCAGTCGGGATGCTCGCGGAGCTCAGTGTCCGACACCGACTTCCCCGTGAACTTCATGAGCCCCTGCCTGTGCAGCCTCTCGCCATTCACCTCGCTGAGCTTCTGCACCACCTCAAACAGCCGCGGCCGCCCACCCAGACCGTAGGCCTTCAACGAAGGCGACACAGCCAGGCAGATAGTCTTCTCCGTACGGCTGCGGTCGGCTACGACGAGGTTGGTGGTGAGCGGGTCGAGACCCCTCTCCACACACTCCACCGAAGCATAGAACGACTTCAGGTCGATGGCAATATACGTGCGCTCTTTCGCCTCCCGTGACATCAGAATAAAGTTATGATTCGCAAAAATACACAAAACCAAGCATAGAGCAAAAGGAAAAAAGCAGTTTTTTCACCCTCACCTCAATCCCTCGTCGGCAGTACAAAGGCTTTGTACTCTCAGTACATGAGTTTTGTACTCACAGTACATGGGCTTTGTACTCGGAGTACATGGCCCATGTACTGCAGCCGGAAAGAATACGTACCACTCTCAAACGACACGTCAAAGCCCGCCAATCACATCCATATATATATAAACAATGTATGCCCGATAATCGTTTTGTGCGCACACAGAAGTGCTGAAAACTGTTAAAAACCTGCACACTTTACCATGGTTTGTGCAGTGCTTGTCGCTTTTTTAGGTAAAAAATTTGTGTATTAGAATAAAAATTCGTTCCTTTGCAGCCGGCTTTGATTTGAAAACTATTTACAAACAATTTAAAATTAGAAAATTATGTCAGAAATTGAATCAAAAGTAAGAGCGATTATCGTTGATAAACTTGGAGTTGACGACGCTGAAGTAAAGCCAGAGGCAAGTTTCACAAACGATCTTGGTGCAGACTCTCTCGACACCGTAGAACTCATCATGGAGTTTGAGAAAGAATTCGGTCTTTCCATCCCCGACGACAAAGCAGAGAAGATTGTCACCGTCGGCGACGCTATCAAGTATATCGAAGAGAACGCTTAAATTTTTAATGTCAATAGGTGTTGGGTGTTAGGACTTAGGAGACAGGCTGTGTCATCTGCCTTTGGCAAGCGCACACCATCCCCTGACGGCTAACACCCAACACGCAATTTATACCTTTTACAATTATGGAACTAAAAAGAGTTGTAGTGACAGGACTTGGCGCCGTGACCCCCGTCGGCAACAATCCCCAGGAGACCTGGGAGAACCTGCTGGCTGGAAAGAGCGGAGCAGCACCTATTACTCAGTGCGATTGTTCCAAATTCAAGACACAGTTCGCCTGCGAGGTGAAAGACCTGGACATCAACGCCTATCTCGACCGCAAAGAGTCGAGGAAGATAGACCGCTACACCCAGCTCGCACTCATCAGCGCAATACAAGGCGTAGAAGACTCAGGGCTCAACCTGGAGGAAGAAGACAAGAACCGCATTGGTGTAGTCTATGGCGTTGGAATAGGTGGCATCAGGACATTCGAGGACGAAGTGGTATACTACGGGCAGCACATCGACGACGGCCCAAAGTTCAGCCCCTTCTTCATTCCCAAAATGATTGCCGACATCGCTTCAGGCCACATCTCAATCCGCTTCGGATTCCACGGCCCAAACTTCACCACCACGTCGGCATGCGCATCGAGCACACACGCCGTAGCAACAGCGTTCAACCTCATACGCATGGGAAAAGCCAACGTGATGGTCACAGGAGGATCAGAGTCGCCAATATGCGCTTGCGGAGTGGGAGGATTCAATGCCATGCACGCACTCTCCACACGCAACGACGAACCAGAAAAAGCATCACGCCCATTCAGCGCAAGCCGCGACGGATTCGTAATGGCAGAAGGTGCCGCATGTCTCATACTCGAAGAACTTGAACACGCCAAAGCCAGAGGAGCAAAGATCTACGCAGAAATGGTAGGCGAAGGAGAAAGCGGCGACGCATACCACATCACCGCAAGCCACCCGGAAGGACTCGGAGCAAAGCTCGTCATGCAGGCTGCACTCAGCGACGCAGGACTAAAGCCTGAAGACATCGACTACATCAACGTCCACGGCACATCGACACACGTGGGCGACATCTCCGAGGTGAAAGCCATAAAAGATGTCTTCGGCGACGCAGCATACAAGCTCAACATCAGCTCCACAAAGTCGATGACAGGACACATGCTCGGTGCGGCCGGAGCTGCAGAGGCCATGATAAGCGTACTGGCTGTGAAGAACGACATCATCCCGCCAACCATCAACCACGAGGAAGGCGACGAAGACCCGGAGATAGACTACGCACTCAACTTCACCTTCAACAAAGCACAGAAGCGCGAAGTAAGAGCTGCAATAAGCAATACCTTCGGATTCGGCGGACACAACGCATGCGTGGTATTCAAGAAATACACAGAATAATACAGCACCGCACACTATAGAAGGAATTCAAGACGCCAGGAAAGCCAGGCACACCTTGAATTCCTTTTATTTACATTACAATTTATAAATGATTTTCAGCAATTTCATTGAAGCACTCCGGTTCCCCTTCCGCAAAGACAAGAAACTGCGCTCGGAACTGAAGAAAATACTCGGATTCTATCCCGGCAACATCGACCACTACCGCCTCGCTCTCTCCCACAAGAGCGCCGTGCGACGTGCCAGCAACGGCAAGCGCATCAACAACGAGCGGCTGGAGTTTCTCGGCGATGCCATACTCGACGCCATCGTAGGCGACATCGTCTACGAACACTTCCCAGGAAAGCCAGAGGGATTTCTCACAAACACACGCAGCAAGCTCGTCAAACGCGAGACACTGGGAAAACTGGCAAAGGAGACAGGACTCGACAAACTCATCATCACCGGCAGCCAGCACACCGCCCACAACAGCTACATGGGAGGCAATGCATTCGAAGCACTCGTCGGAGCCATCTACCTCGACAAAGGCTATTACGCCTGCATGCGCTTTATGAAGAAGCGTATACTGAAGCAGATGATCAACATCGACAAAGTGGCAAAGAAGGAGACCAACTTCAAGAGCAAGCTCCTGGAGTGGAGTCAGAAGAACCGCATACAGATGAAGTTCAACCTCATAGAGCAAAAGACCGACACCGACTCGAGCCCGATGTTCAAATACGAGGTTGTCCTCGAAGACACTATCAAGGGTGCCACCGGCAGCGGCTACTCGAAGAAGGAGGCACAGCAGGCTGCCGCAAAAGGCACACTGCAGATGCTTCGCCGCGACGTGAAGATGCTCGACAGCGTCTTCGCTGCCAAGACAGGCCGCACGAAGATGGAGGAAGAGCCCGTCATGAGCCTGCCGGAGGTGAACGATGGCAAAGACGAGGAGCAGCCAGTAAAGGACGAAGCCAGCAAGACTACTGCCGAAGAGCCCGCCAAGGAGAAGAGCGAGCGGAGGAAACCGCAGAGAGAAGAGCGCAAGGCGAAGGACGAAGAGCAGGAGACGAAAGGCGATGAGGAGAAAAAAGACGACGAGTTCGACCTTTCCGACATCCGCATGAAGCGCCTGTCGCACGAAGACATCATCGCCGCAGCCGAAGAGGCCGCATGGAACGAGGGATAGTCCTCGCCAATACAACATAAAGCAAGTCGGGAACATCCCCACGGCGCAGAAGGTGCCACAAGGATGTTCCCGACTTGCTTTATGTCTCAGGCAGCGCTATTTTTTGCCGACCACGTCCTTTATATCCTCGATGGTAAGCATTCCCACAAGCGATATTATCTTTGCAATGCCGTCGCCGGTGCTGAAGAGTCCGATTTCATTCATCTTGTTTTTCAACTGCCGCATGTAGATCGTGGTCTTCTGCCCGTCGTCTTTCATGCGCATCAGCTCTTCAAACTTTCCCTCTTTGTAGTAGGTGGCAAAAGCCTCGGCAAGCCCCGTTGCCATCTTTGCATCCTTGCTGCTGAGCATGTACAGGTGGTCGATTTTCGATATCTTGTCGCCGATCGGAATATTTTTCACCGACATGTTCCCAATCTTCGTCGCCCCGACAAGTTCGAACATGGCCTTTGAAATGTAGACGCTTTCCACGTTCTTGGCGTCTTCAAACTTCTCGAACAACTCCTTTTGGGCTGACGCGTGAGCACAAGCAATGCTCATCAGAATAATAAATACGTACTTTTTCATATTACTTTTTCTCCTCTTTTTCTGTTATCTTGTTCAATCCTTCGTTTATTGCCTCTGAGAATGTTATGAGTGCGCGCTCCGCCTCTCGGTATGCATCTTCGGGGTTGTCGAAGGTGTCTTGCGGCGTTGCCACCGCGAGCGTGCGGTCTTCTCTTATCGCGGCATAGGCCATGATGAACACTACGGCCATCGCCGCGGCGATGCCTGCTATCCATTTCATCGACATGTGGCGTGCGCTGCGTGCCGTGCGCTTCTCTATCTTGTTCCACGAGTCTATCTGCTGTCCCAACCGCCGCTCCAGTTCCCTGGCGTCGGATTCTTGGTAAACGTCGCCAGCTCTCATGGCCGAGAAATAAGGGACATACTCGGCGAGGTCGGTGTCGACCGATGCCGATGCAAAGTATCGTGCTATCTGGCGCTCTTCCTCTTCGGTGGTCCGTCCGTCGAAATAGCGGTCGACGAGCGTCTTCAGTGTTTCTTTGTCCATATTGTTATATTGTTGTGTCATTTCAGTTTTTCCGATAGTTTTTCTTTCAATGTCTTTCTTGCCCGGCTTATGGCCGTACGTATGTTTGTGACGGTCATGCCTGTCTGTGCGGAGATTTCGTCGTAGGAGAGGTCGCAGATATCGCGCAGCGTTATCAGTTCGCGTTGTCGTTCCGGCAGGCGGGCTATCTGTTCTCTCACCATCTCGGCACGCTCTCCCCGCTCATAGTCGATGAGTGGAGTATCGGTGGAGGCGATGTCGACGGGGCTCTCCACAATATCAGGTCGCCGGAGGCGCCGGCGATCGAAGTATATCCGCCGCATGGTGACGATCCCGTATGCCTCTGCCGACTGCATCTTGCCAATCTCGTCGCGCTTCACCCATAGCCTGAGCATCGTTTCCTGCACGAGGTCGTCGGCATCGTGACTGCTGCCCGTCAGCCGGCAGGCAGCCCAGTAGAGGCGCCGCGAGCAGGGAAGAAACGTGCGCTTAAATTCGTCTACAGTCATTTCTTGGCGTTTTTCTTAATCCATCGGTCGATATCTTCCATCGTGGCATTGCCCTTTATCTGGACCAGAAAACTGTCGTCTCCTGTCGACACCACGAGGCATTCTTTTATCCTGTCGCCTTCCTGGCGCGTATACACCACTATGCGCTCGCCGTTGTCGTTCACACGCATCAGCTCGCCGTAGCCCTTTGTTTTCAGTCTCTTTGCGTCAGCAGCAAACTCGCGCTTTACCACAGCATCGCAATCGTCGAGGTTTATCATGTGGATCGAGCGAAACGGCTTCAACATGTTCTTCGCTTCGTCGTCGTGAGAGGCAAACAACTTCACCACACCCATCATCATCGACCCGACGTTGACACATTCGGCACCCTTCTTGCACTTATATTTGTTCATTATGCCTGCTGCGCTCTGTGCGAAGCATCCTGCACACAGAAGCACCGCAACTATTGCCGCTAATATCCGTTTCATCATGCCAGTAGCTTTTTCTTTGTTAAACATCAGTTCAAGTCAAACCCCAATCAACTATAATATCCTTTTTCGGTCTATAACCGATTTGGGTTAAAGCCTTTCAAATATACAGACGTGTTTCGTCGCGGAAATATTACATTGCAGACGATTTTTTTCTTTTCTGCAGAAAACGTTGTAACTTTACTGCCAAATTTAATCGTGGCACACTGACATGCGTAAGATTTTCTATTTCATTCTCGCCCTACTGCTCCTCGCCTGCTGTCATCGCGGCGAGACGAGCCGCACGCTGTCGCACGTCGACAGTCTCCTGCGCACCGACCCGGCAACAGCCCTCGCCATCACCGACAGCCTCCTGCAGGACAGCATCCGCATGTCGCGGGCAGAACAGATGCGCACCCGTCTATACCGCGGTGTTGCACGCATACGCACCTACAACCCCGTCACCGACGACTCCACGGCAAAGGCCATCGCAAAATACTACGACAGTCACGGCACACCAAACGACCGCATGATTGCATACTATCTGCTCGGATGCACCTACCGCGACCTCGGCGACACACCCATGCAACTCGAGTGCCTGCAGAAAGCCGCCGAAGCCGCCGACACCACCCGCGCCGACTGCGACTACTACACAATTAATCTTATATATGGTAGTATTTCTGATATTTACTGCAAACAAGCATTACCAGACGAAGAAATAAAAATTATTAAAGAAACTGGGATTATTACGACTAAGAACAATGATGACTTTAATGCAATCAAATTAATAGAGAGACAAATACGACCATATTATGATTTAGGGGATACAAATATGGTTATTCAACTCGCAGACTCTGCACGAGTTCTTTATAAAAAACATGGATACGAAAACATTGCCGCAAGAGCATTGTCCATACCAATAACCATCGCTATTAATCGTGGACAATACGACAAAGCAAAAATAATGCTTGAAGAGTTAGAACAGAAATCTGGAATGATTGATTCCAAAGGAAATATATTATATGGATTGGATTATTATTTCGGATATTATTATGAAAATAAAGGAAAATTCATGGAGGGCATAAACAAACTGGACTCTGCCATATATTATTATAATCTTGCTCTTAATAAGCACCTTTATGAAATCGCATACGAGGGTCTGTTCTCTGTTTACACCAAAAAGAACCTGACCGACTCTATTGCTAAATATGCCAAGTTATACACAAATGTCAAGAACTCTTCATTGGCTGCCAAAAATTCTATTTTAGTAAAGCAAATCATAGCAACATACAACTATAACAGACAAAAATATATAGCAGAGGAGAATATGGCGAAATATATAAACACCCAGAAAAAACTCCTTATTCTATCTGCCCTGTTGCTGATATCGCTATGCATCATAGGAACAATAATATATTATTCAAAGAAAAAGAGACATCAGCATGAATTGAAGATGCAAGGCTTGAAAGCAGAATACGACAAAGCACTCCTCACTCTCGAAGCAGCACAGCGCGACCTTAAACTGCTTAATTACGAGATGCACTCGGCTTTAGAAGGCAAGGAAAAGGAAGTGTCAAACATAGTACTTCTTAATGGCCAAACCACATTCAACTCTACTACATCCACAGAAACAATAGCTGCAGACATAGCAAGCATAAAAGAAAAATATAGGGCTTTGATAGAGAACAAGAATCAAGATATCGAGCAGCTCCAGTCAAACGTTGAAAGATTACACAAAGAGATAAAATCATACTCAATAGCACAAGAAGATGAACAATTACGGAATAGCGAGATTTATAAAAAAATCAAGTTTGCAAGTTCATTCCGTTCTGGACAGAAACCTCTAAATGACAAGGACTGGACGGAATTGACAGATCTTCTCCGAACATATTATCCCAATTATTATTCTTTTATTACCAATAACAATAATCTTTCTGACAATCAATTGCATGTGTGCATGTTAATCCGACTCGGGTTTCATCAAGGTGAAAAGTGCCAGATTATGAATACCAGCAAGAGCAGAATCAACAAGATAAAACAGCAAATCAACTATAAACTTTTTGAAGAAAAAGGAGCGAGAAGTCTGTCGGATAATCTACGACAGCACTTTTAACACAAGGGATATAATTTGTGTAACACGTTGCAAATCAACACATTACCCCCGTGCTCCATTTAGGGGATACAGAAGGGATACTTTTTTCTGCGAAAAGATTTGCAGATAATAGTTTCATGTCTGTAATTTTGCAAAAAATATAAACACTAATTATTTTATGGCAAAAAAAATAAGAAAAATTTTAGTTGAGCCTAATACAAAAGGCTCAGTAAAAAGACCATATTCTTTAGAAGAATATGAACAGATGCTAAAGGATAGACGTTGGGAATCAGGGGGATTCGTAGAAGGTCTTGGCTACATGGAAGGAGAAACGAGTTCAAACGGTTTCTTTGAAGAAAATATTAAATATGATGTATATGAGGGAACTGGAGAATTAATGCAATTTGTAGAGCACACAACGAGCCCTGTAATTGCTACCGCAGGTAATTTTAAATGTAAATGTACGGCAAATTTTTTTATAATACGTGATTTTGGAGGAGGTATTACAAATGCCACTGTATACATAGAAATAGAAGGCATGAACAATACTGCATATGATCCTGACATTCACAATGATAGGATTTATAGTACCTTTGGCACGCAAACTTCTCCTATTTGCATTTTCCGACCAAGAGGATTTACAATTACTTTCAACCAAGAGATTGTAGTCTTCACCTCTGTTCTTCCCGATTATAATTATACCAATAAAGTCTTTCGCCTGCAATTGAGTGGCAATGTAGAAATGCAGAAAGACGACAACGGTCTTGTTTTTGGTGCGATATACGAATTTAATGCTTTAGGTTATTTATCTGATTTTTAAAATTAGCTCGAAATGAACTTGAATAAATTATTTTTTCTGCTTATAGGGATAATCCTCTCTGGATGCGCGGCAAACCAAGGTATTCGTATGATGACCATGGAGGAGAAAAGTATAATACTCGATGAAGTCTGTGACTCTATCGGGGTGGAATCATTCCACTCACGTACTAGTTTTCCATATCATTTTCATCAATACAAAAATGATATCGAAGGTATAAATACGTTGAAACATGATATTGATAGTTTTTTCCGTCAAAACCCAGACAAGATACATACACGTGCTAGCAGAGAGACTCAATTTAAATCGACTTATGACTTTGTTGTAAAAACGAATGGAGATGGCATCCATTCCATGGCAAGTCCGTACCTGTTGCGCGATAATTTGCTTCTCTTTTTTTCAATACAGATAGATTGTCAAAACGGATTGCACATATCTCATGACCCAGCAAAACTGTCAATGATAAATGGCGGAATAAAGACATTGTTGAAAGAGAATGTGGAAATTAAAGATCTCAACGTAGAACGAATAAAAACTGCCCCAACTATTTTCAAGATTTCTTTTTCTGTTGATTACGGGATGAAAAAGTATACTGTGAATGCATTGTATACACCAAAAGCCTATATGATTGAAGAAAATACGAAAGAAATGACATATACGGTAGAATCTGAACGATTACAAAATTGATTAAAGAATAACCATTATGGCCTCGTAGAAGTGATTGTGAACGTCATAGGGACATATAATTCAGGCATAGGCTTAACAAATGTTGGAGCGAGCAGAACAATATACTCACAAAATATATACAAAAAGAACAAAACGATATAAGTTTACCTCTGCCGTATAATCAGATTGTTTACAAATACTTACAAGTAATCATATTATTACAAGAAAACAAATAAGAATGAATCCTTTCAATATCCGCTTCTCTGTCATAATGCCGACATTCAATCAGTGCGGATTCATACGCCGTGCTATTCTAAGCCTCATGCAGCAGACTTACCCTGCATGGGAACTGATAATAGTCAACGACGGCTGCACTGATGCTACAGAGGACTTTATCGGCGATTATCTAACCGATGAGCGTGTGACATATATAAAGAACCCGGATAACACCGGTCTCGGTCATGCGCTCAACCAAGGCCTCGATGCCGCTCATTATGACTACATTGCTTACCTGCCGTCAGATGACTATTATTTCCCAAGACATCTGGAAAACCTCGCCAAAGCGTTTAGCGATAACGGTGATGCTATTCTCATATATACCGGCATTCGCTATGAGACACGCGACTCGCTGTATCGCAATCCCGATACCCAGACCGACGGACAGCGCCGAGGATGTCCCCTGCAACTGGTGCAGACTACTCACCGCAAGACAGATGACAGATGGACAGAACGATGCGAATGGATTAGCGAAGACTTGTTTGCCATGTACTGGCAGAAACTCGCAGGCAGAGGAATGTTCGTCCCGACAGGAAAGATAACAGCATGCTGGACCTCGCACCCTCACCAACGCCACAAATTGGTTAGCGAACGCTATGGCGGAGGTATAAACAAGCTGAGGAACCACTATAAGACAAAGACACCTCTGAGGATACGACTATCGAAAGAGAAGACGTGGGACGAGGCAAAGGTATATTCCAGCTATCGGTCGGAATGTGCACTTGCCGAAAAGCCGATGAAAATTCTCATTGTCGGAGAACTTGCCTACAACCCTGAGCGTATATATGCCCTTGAGCAGGCAGGACATAAGCTTTACGGACTGTGGTATCCACAGCCAGGCTCCATAATATCTACCATCGGTCCACTTCCGTTCGGACATGTTGAAGACATACCATTCGAGACGTGGCGGGAGAGAATCAGAGAGGTCAGTCCCGACATAATCTACGGAATGCTTAATGCCGAAATAATAGGCTGGGTGTACGATGTGGTGAGGGCTGTGCCTGATATTCCATTTGCATGGCACCTGAAAGAGGGACCGCACATGGCTGTCAGGATGGGACTGTGGGAGAAGCTCGTGTGGCTCTACGACCATGCGGCAGTGAGGATTTTCCTCAACGAGGTGGTGCGCGACTGGTTCATGCAGTTCCTCCCAGAGAAAGACACTCCGACGATAATTCTCGACGGCGACCTGCCCAAGCAGGACTATTTCAAGGACTGCTTCTCAGAGAAACTGTCGGCAAGCGACGGCGATGTGCATACAGTCATAGCAGGACGAATGATTGGAATAGGAACACAGGGACTGAGGGTTCTTGCCGAAAACAATGTCCATGTGCACTTATATACGGAAAACTTCCACATTGCACGAGCCAAACTACTGAACCACTACAAAGAAAAGTTCCCCAGTCATTTCCATCTCCATCCACACGTATCACCAGCGGACTGGACCCGTGAGTTCTCAAAATACGATGCGGGATGGATGCACAATGTGACGAGCAGTAACGGTGGAAACCTGCTGGTTGCAACGTGGGACGATCTGAATCTGCCTGCGCGAATGAGTACATATATGGCAGCTGGCCTGCCGGTGATACATTCCGACAACAGCGGAAACATCGTGGCAATGGAAAAAATAATCGACGAACGTGGAATAGGAATATCCTACAAAGGCATGGCCGACTTGGTTGAAAAACTGCGGGACAGAGGCGCAATGAAAAAAATCGCCGAAAATGTAATGCGCCACCGACTGGAGTTTTCGTTCGACTATCATGTGCCGGAAATTATTACAACATTCAAAAAGGTTATTAATTAATAGTAGATTAACAATATTTTCTCATTTAATACGTTGATAAAATGGCAAAGAAAGTAAGAAAAACTAACAGCAAGCCCATTAAAAACAAGAAGGGCACAGTGAAGAACCCGTACACCGTTGAGGAGCTTGAACAGTTGCTCGAGAACGGACAATGGACAGGTGGATACGTAGAAGAGATTGCATACGCAGAAGGTGAAGGTGATAGTCTAGACGGAGATGGTGATGGATATTATGGGAACGATGATGAACCTAATTGGGAATGGGAAGTAGATGATTTTTTATATACGGACGAAACGGAACCAAAATTTTCTGGTAGTACATATGCAAAAGATAATAAAAAAGATTGCGCGTATAGATGTATTTCGAACTATATCCCAATTAATTCCATCGCTGTGTCAGATTTGTATGGAGAATGGTTGGTTAATTGTAAAAAGCAGTCGAGAAGTAAGGCAAATAATAAAATAAAAAAAGGAATGGCAAATGGAGATAAAGAAGATTTCCTTAACTATGTATTGCCAAAGTTTAATAAAAATGTAACTTTTGTAAATGAATATCATGCGGTAAGGGATATACTATTTAATGCAATGAACAACAATACCGTTCTAAATATGGTTGCAACAATCAAGATAGATAACAACTATCATGACGTTATATGTACAGGAGTAAATCCCGACAATACTATCAATTATTATGATCCACAAGATCCATCTAATCATACTATTTTTGCAATCGGGCAAGTTGGAAGACTATATGAAATAAACTCTAATTACTAAAGAATGAAATATACTTTATATTCATTATTTCTACTGTCTGTTGTGATGGGTTTTTCCAGCACAGAAATACTGAGCACAAATAGCTCTGTCGAATTAATAAGTGTAAAAAAAACACTTTGGAAGGAGTATCTTTCTAACTTTAACAGTGTTAAGCCTCCGTATCTGTGGTATTTCGGGAAATACAGACCTGATGATGCTACGGTTGAGGAAATTATAAAGAATAGATATTATAGTCATGGAAATGTAATACGTAATAATAAAATAGTCGAATCTGAATATTTAAACTTATTTGTTCCAAATACAGATGACGGGAACAGTTATGAGTATTATTATGGTTCAAAATATGTGAGAAAACAAAATGTAGTAGCGACATTATTCCGGAAGAAGATGGCGGAAGTAAACCATTTTGATATTATTCTGGCTGTATATACAAAAGATGGGAAAATGACAGATTCCCGTGTGATATGCAATGCGGATAGTCAGAGGCGAAGTGGTGTTTTGCTTGATGAGATAATATGGAGCGATGAGACTGTATCAAAAAAAAATAGAATAAAAGAGAAGTATATTGATTCGGAATGCCAGATATCTGTATATGATACCATTATGGCAAAAAAGTCACTTGTCTATATGGAAAAAAAACAGCCTACCGTTTTCTACTATGTAAGCAACAAGGGAAAAATAAGGACAGAGTCATACATTCCGTTGGGTATGAAAATTAATTATCCAGATCAACTAAAAAAAATATGTATCTCGAACTATTATCTTTATTATAATCCTAACAACAAAAAGGAAAAGCAAAATTTCCTGAAGCTTTTTCCTTCAACATGGAGGGAAATCAAGAATATATATATTGATGATTCAAGCCCGTATTATGAGGAATTTGCAATTCATCTTGAGACACTACGCAAGGTGGAGATGTCGATATCGGTGAAAGCTTA
Source organism: Prevotella sp. (assembly GCA_017477435.1). Taxonomy (GTDB): domain Bacteria; phylum Bacteroidota; class Bacteroidia; order Bacteroidales; family Bacteroidaceae; genus Prevotella. The sequence continues at coordinate 6,360 of JAFUVV010000043.1, read as the reverse complement.
TTATGAAAGAATAATAGATATTTTTCTACAGACAGATGATGAAGAAGACTTTGTTGGTTTAACTAAAACACTGGAGAAATCTTTGCTTTTTGATATGAATGCGGCCTTATACCCGACATCAGATAATGCTGAAACGATTCTCTCGGTGTTGTCTAAGCATTCACGTGCCGATCAGTTAGAGTTCTGGAGGAAAGTATTTCAGGGAGAAGTGCTTCCTGATGGATTCTCATCTTTTAAGGATACAATAAAGTCATTGTATCCTGATATGATGGAAATGTTATACGATGGTCGTAAATACTATGAACCAAGGGAAATAGAAGAGGTTGTCGTGCAATAGTACGTTTTATGTATAATATCAACTGGAGCCATGCTTGCACGTAAAATTGCTGGCATGGCTTTAAAAAATACAATGGAAAGAAAAGATATACTACTACGCAAGATTGCGAACACAATAGTTGCCAATCTGAATAATATTCCTTCAGACGGATTGTTCTATGGTAAGACTGGAGTGAGCATGTTCCTGTTTGCCTATTCCCGACAGACTGGGATAAAACAATATGGGATGTTTGCCGGCCGACTGCTCGACGATGTACTGATGTCGGACAAGAGCGGAATGACATCGGGAGTGGCCGAAGGATATGCAGGCATCGGCGTAGGACTTGTGTGGCTGTTGAGACACGGATTCATAGAGATAGAAGATGGAAACGTATTGAAAGTCTTTGATGATCTCCTGCTCGAGAACATTGATGAGAGCAGGCGATTGGATAAGCTATATGGCCAGAATGTCTTCTCCGCAGGAATATATTGGGAGTGGAGAAATCCACTGTGCGAGGAGGGCAATACCGCAAAGTGGGAAAAGAAGATTAACGATGCGAAGGCAGGCACAAAAGATTGCACGATAAGGGATGTGGCAAGAGAGAATGTCGCAGAGAATCTATGGTGGAATTTTGTAGAGCAGAAAGGAAACGACTATTCCATCGAAGAACTCGAAGAAACTGTCGCGCGTCTTATGAATGATTTCGTTTACGAGATAGACACCATAAGCGGACAAATGGCAATTATTGGGCTAAAGCTCCTCGAAGAGATATAATATTTTTTCATCTATGCCGTTAAAACTATGGCAAAGAAAGTAAGAAAAACTAACAGCAGGCCCAATAAGAAGGGCACAGTGAAGAACCCATACACCGTTGAGGAACACAAATAGATTTTTGTATGTATGTTAGTCGAGGCAAGTTTCTCCGAGGGAGAAATATCGCTGTTGACAGATGCCGACAAAAACGAATAGCCCAGGCAAACAAGAAACTTTTCGGTGAGGAAAACGCAAAAACACTAAGAAACAACCTGAATCTCAAAAAATAGAGCAAAGCTCCCGTATCGGCAAGACACTGGCGTAACGTACTAACAAATAGTGTGTTGCGCCATTTTCTTATGCGCCAAGGTGTAGAAAAAGTGTAGAAAAATTCTTGCGAAATAATTTGGTATTATTATTTTATGCTAATATATTTGCAGGCGTATTTCAACAAATTTAAATTACAATAATATGAAACAGAAACTTTTTCTATTGATTACGGGATGAAACAATATACTGTGAATGCATGGTATACTCCTAAATCCTATATGATTGAAGAAAATACAAAGAAAATAACATATACGGTAGAATCTGAACGATTACACTAATAGTTCTGGTTGTGTCCAGAGTACTCAAAATTTAGAGTCATATTGGGTGAGAGTAAATGGCTACCCTAAAGTATATAGAAAATAACAAGTAACATTATGAAAAGGACAATAACAGCGTTTTTGTTTATTATTGCTGTGATTTGCGCTAAATCACAAAACACGGCAATCTCGGTAATGGAATTCAATATTGACGACATTCCATGTAGATGGTATCCGGAAACTAATCTTCTCTATCTATGCGGATTTGATGTCGATGAAGGCGGGCTCATGTATTTCGCCGGAGGAGACCCACTACAGATAGCATGCTATAATGGAAGTAATCAGGTTTACAAACGTACCATCTTAAATGCCAAGCCCCAGCAGGACCTGTTTCATATCAAAGGCGATTCTATTTATATAGTAGATGACACTACATCAAAAATCATCAGACTCCATAAAAACGGGAAAGGCTCTATTAGTGAGTCTAAAATAGATATGAATAGAATAGAGGGCGGATGGTTTGACGATAATGGGATAACGCTATATAACAGCATCCCAACCATAACTTTACATGGTGATACGATCCTATGGCTTAAGTCGGTGATTTCATACGATTATTCGCTAAAGACGACAAATAGCACTGATGCATCTTTATCTACACTGCATATTCTTAGAAACAACATTCCGCTAAACATCGCTGATAAAAACAATTACTTCGACAAAGGTCGTTTCAATGATAAAAGAGTTTATTGGCACGGCGGTTTCTGGCCTGGAGGTGAAAAAGGAGAATTATTATTAATGGATATTGATGGTAATATTATTGACACCTTCTCTCATCATGACAATAACAGTTATACATATCCTGTTATGGGAAAATATGACGGTCGAGAACTAAGCACGATTTCTCAAGAATTCAATGTTCGCAGAGGAGATTTTTTATATGCGATAGGATATAATGGCACAGAGAAAAAAGTATTTGTCTATAAAATGAAATTATCAAATATCTTTCCGAACTAATTTTTGATAAAAACGCATATAAGAAACAAACAGCATATACAATAAACGATATTTGTAAGTTTTATGCGAAATAAGATAATAATAATTCTGTTCTTACTTGTCTCAGTTACAGAGATGACGTTTGCAAATGAGAGTAAATCATTTGATGATGTGTGGAGTCAATGCACAGACATATTAGCATTCGATACCATTGACAATCACTCAGTTATTGGTGTGTTCAGCGAACGCACTTGTCTTAAAAAGACTGTTGCCGGCAGTTTGCTTAAGCTCAGCGAGGAAGAGGAAAAGAGCAGATATGTTCCCGTGAAGCGTTGGCAGACAGAGGATTGCAAAGTGATTATTGTCTATGCAGAATGCGATAAATCTTTTAAGATCTTATTGAACACGTTTTCCCCAAATGGCACATTAAAGGAGAAAAGAGTAATAGGGATTATTGATGACGTTGCCGTTTCAAAAGTGATCATTTATCGGGAAGATGGAATAGTGAAAAGAGTTGGCTGGAATGGAGGGAAGAGATTGCAGCTGACCTCTATTATGACGCCCACGCATGGCTGCAATATTCAGGGAGAAGGCAATGGCAATTCTTCATGGATAGATAACTACTATATCGTTTCGTCCGACGGCGATATAAACTTTGCATATCAAGCAAATTTTGGATACATCGGCCTCAATGTAGAGGGAGAAAAATGCTGCGATATACGTTGTAACGACAAAAAATGCGCAAAAGGAAAATCTGAGGAAAAGTTAAGTGACGAGGATTTTCTAAATAGTTTCCCGCACTCATGGACAGATTTTATGGGAAAATATAAATACAGAGAAGATTGGAGCGACAGCAAAATGTTTTTTAATCTTCAACGCCATTTAAAAAAACTACTTCACATGAGCAATCGGTATGGCGATAGCGTAGCAGAACTGTTAATACAATTATCACAAGATTACAAGAGCGACCGTACCTTCTATGCGGCGAACGACAACACCGAGTGTTACCAGCTGTCGTTAAGAGATTATGACATCAGCCACATCAATGAAAATTGCATGAGTTATAAGACGCTTGTAAGAAATATGCTTGTCAACAAGACCGATGTTTTCTTATCGGTATTGGAAAAATGTACCAAAGAAGAGCAAAAGAATTTTTGGAGTTTTTTCTTTACATCAGAAACAAAGCCCTCATCAATGTATTACTACCATGCAATAAAACAGTATGTAAAAAAACATTGCAGCAAAAGAATAGCCAAGATTATGAATACAGTCTATAAAGAAAAACATCTATTTTTGTAGTAGGATTAGTAGACAAAGTTTTTTCTTGACAGACTTTTCTCTTGTTCATAATATTTTTTGATTTAACACGTTCTTTATATTGACAGCAAAACCTAAAGAGTGAAAAAAGAATGATGAACGCATTTGAAAGGTTCGCCGCAATAGTATATTATTACAATTGTAACAGACGATGGGCCAAACTCATTGAATATGAGATGACCCTGCAATATTTTTGGATATTATTTCTATTTCTCACTCTTCCGCTTATCGTTTTGGCAACACGAGACATGAAGCCAGTTGACGACATTATTATTTATATATATATTGCGCTGTCGTTTGCCGTGACTCTGTGTCTCGCGGTTTATATGCCTAAGAGAAAGCTTGATATCTATTCTCAATATCTGACCGAGTGGCAGAAAAGTCACGCAATATATATATCGTGGGGTGTGCTTTTGCTCTTGATGCTTTTTTCCCTCATTGCCATAATAATTAAGATATGAACACATACGACTATATCATCGTGGGCGGCGGGCAGGCATGCTGCCATATATGAAGGAAACGGCAGCCTGTTTTCATTCTCGAGGAACTAATAGCTCGGGGTGTGTCCAGAGACCCCAATAAATATATTCAAAGTTTTTATAAACTGGATCAAATACACTAATTCTTATAGAATGATGAAAAAAGGTATTATCATAGTATTGGCATTGCTTTCTGTTTTGGTTGTCGACGCAAATGTTTGCGACATAACTCAGCCAACATTTCCAGGTGGTAACGACTCTTTAGTCTCTCATCTTGACCAACGTTATTGCAAAAGTGGTTTTGCCCTTTCTCGTTTTTACACGGTTACACAGATTACCATCGATCAAAAAGGCAACCTCTCTGAGTGGCATCCTGTCATACGAAGAGACATTAAACTCAGAAATGAAAGCTTTCTTTATAGCAATATGCCTAAATGGATTCCCGCAACTGTAGATGGCAAACCTGTAGAGTATAATGGATATTTGCTGTACGACGGAAAAAAACATATTGCAAAACTGTTAAACAATGATGAGTTTCAATTATTCAAACGTGTTCCTGTCGTGAGATGGCATCCTGATGAAGATGCATATTTCCGCGCAGCAATCGACGCAGCGTTCATACATAGTCCTGAATATCTTGATATTAATATTGTTAACCGAACAGATACTCTTTTCACTTTGGTGAACAATGTGTCTAATACCAGATACACCTGCTATGATGGTTTTTTTAAAACAAATAAAATGGATAAGGATATTATATTTTATACAGATAGTATTTTTTTCTTGCAACTCAAAGGACACGACCGACGTGTGCATCAAGAGATCCCATTTTATGAATATTATGGAAAAAAAGAAAATGGATATTATAGGTTTGGATGGTTTAAAGGGGGAAAGAGGACATATAGCTTTGCTAAGATGATAAAGAAAGCGTTTGGCTCTATTGAGGGTTTTAAGGAAAAAGTGCATAATTATTATTACGATTCTATTTATGGAGGAAATTGGGAACATCCTGATTATCCTTTGAAAAGGGACATTTTTATAGAAAAACCAAAAGAATAAATATATACAGAGTAAGGAAATGAAGAGAATTGTTTTATTTGCATTACTTCTTTTTGGTGCGTATCCATCAAAAGCGCAACTGAAAGGCGAGGACTTCAGCGACTATAGTGAGTATGTAGCCGAGGTATATGACATTTCTTGGGAAAAGCCAAGTGGATTTAGTTTGTTTTCACACATCCTTGATTTTGAAAAGGCCACACATGTGAATGGTATGGGAGTCTCCCCGTTGCAATCAATGTATGGCTACGGTTTTATTTCCTACGACAAGGAGTGCATCCTGCTGTTTCCGTACATGGACGTAATGGGAAGTACGATAAGTTCGTTCCCAAATGCAAGAAAGAGCAACAAATATAATAAACTGGATTGTAAAAAAATTGCTCCAAAGCATGAAATGGAGACCTACTCCAAAGAAGGATGGAATGAACTCTTCATCACAAGGCTATACGGAAAGACGTCGAAGTTTAACGCCGACCTGACAACAATTGTAAGAACAGAAATGAAAACCGACATGCAGAAGAGCATTGCCAACTATTATGGCGTGAAAGAGCTATTTCCCTACTCCACCACCGTTTTCTGTTATGACAAGAATCATGTAGGCATGTATTTTCGTCTGATGCTTACCGCAAGAGGGAAAAGACTCGAAAATGAATACCTGCAGCGTCTTTACGATGCTGTAAGGTATATGGATACGCCGAATTATAAGTATGACGATAAGAAAAACAACATTCTGCGGCACAATCGTTTTATACGCATAGAAGAAAACAAATCCTACTGAGGACCGTAGGATGTTGTTTCATGCCGTACAAGCATTTCTTTTTTCGAAAAAACACCATAAGCGGACAAATGGCAATAA
>JAFUVV010000042.1 GCA_017477435.1 Prevotella sp. | reverse complement strand
TGAAAACTAAAAACTAAAAACTGAAAAAGCGAGGGAAGATATCCGCTGTGGATTTCTTCCCTCGCTTTTTATAAGGCAATACAACTATTTACTCGTAGCGGAGCATAGCTGCTGGGATTGGTGCTGAGGGTAGTCCCGGGCCTTCGAGTTCAAGACCGTACGTCTGACCTTCACAGTCTTCTATGTATTTAATCTCCAGCCGGTGGAATCCCTTCTCCATCTCGACATAGGCCTCGGTGAAGTTCTCGCTATGACTGCCGTCATCGTCGATGATGAGCTTACCGTCGAGCCATACACACGAGCCGTCGTCGGAGATATTGGTGAACATATACTTTCCTGTTTCGGGAATGTCTATCAATGTCTTGAATACGAACCCGAATCCATCCTCACGCTGGGCCTTCGTAATGTCGAAGTTCTGCATCACACCCTCGGCTTTCTTCGTCTCAGGTTTCATGTCTGCGATCTCATGGAAGTCGCCTTCATAGTATTCATACTTCACGCCTTTTCCAGTCGGTGTAACATCGATAGCCGCGAATTTTCCGCAATCGATCAGTCCTGCTTCGTCGACGATAGGTTCACCTTTGAAATGAGGGTCGAACGGCGGTTGCTTCACGCCATTGTCGGGGGTGAAGTCTACTCCCGTCACCTTTGCTATCGTAGCAGCCATTTGCTGGGTGTAGAACGGTCCGTTGTTGCTTGTCTCGCCAAGACATTCCATCCCTCGACCGAATGCCATCAGCCAGGTGTTCTCCGATCCGCGTATGCCCACGCCATGACTTATGAATGCGCGTCGCAGTCCGCGTCCGTGGTCGGTTGATACGAGGTAGGCTGTCTTACCCTTATAGAACTCATCGGCTTCACACGTCTCGACGATAGCTTGAATGTATTTGTCGAAATTGTGGGCTGCCTCGAGGTACTTGTCGTAGTGGCCAATGTGGGCTTCATGGTCGGTAGCGCCGAACGACACATAGAGCACTTTCGGATGATGCTCCTTCAGGAGGCTGCATGCATATTCGCATGTGAAGTCATCCCCACGCCGTCTGTTCTCAGGGTTGCCTCCTTTGATACCACTGCGGTCGCTGTTCACGATGTGAGGTATAGCACCCCATGTGCCATACACCATCACACTGTCGCAATAACGCTCATCGCGATTGACAACCTCGAACACGCTTGTGTTGGGATTATCGCCGAGGTCGTTGCTGTTCACACGCTCATCGTCGGGATATCCGCAGAAGAGTTCGCTATAGCCAGGATATGAGAAATGCCACTTGTTAGCCACCTGCATCTGGCTTCCCTTCTCACGATTGCCTATAAGGTAGCCATTCTTCACGATGTAGCTCCACGTAAAGGGCATAAGCACTTCGCGTCGTTCCTCTGGAGTGTCGCGCCAGTATGCCTGCTTGAGAGAGTCGGGCGACGCCACATATCTCGCATTGGAAACGAGAAAAGAGTCGGCGCCAGTGAAAAGCTCCTGCCATCGCAAGCCGTCGATGGTAATCACCACAAGCCGTCGCTCTACATTGTCGTCGTTGCATGCAACAAGCGACAAGCCGGCGAGTAAGAGAAAAAGAAGTTTCTTCATAACTATATAATAATTAATTAAGTGTTTTTTTGTGTGGTTAGGAAATCCTTGGAAAAGCTAGGAGAGCCTAGGAAAAACTTAGGAAAACCTAAGAGTGCATAGGTCTTCCTAAGATTTTCTAAGAGGAAGGCTACTCGTGGAAGAGCATCGTGGCTGGAATGCGTTCTGCCTTCACGCCCTGTCCTTCGATACCGACGACAAGGTTCTCGCCCTCATAGTCTTCGAAGTACTTCACCTGCAGGCGGTGGTAGCCCTGTTGCAGGTCGACCTGTGCTTCCTCGGTGCTTGAACCGTGGCTGCCGTCGTTGTTGATGATCATCTTCCCGTCTAAGAACACCTTGCTTCCATCGTCGGATGTACACGACAGTACATACGTGCCACCCTTTTCTATTTTCAGCAATGTATCGAAGATATATCCGAAGTGGTCGGTGTTGCTCGACTGGTCGATGGATATTGTCGAGAGCACACCCTTCTTCTTCACGCCGGAAGCAGCCAAATCGTCGACGCTATCAAACTCGCCCTCGTAGTAGGAATATTTCACGCCAGGTCCTGCCGGCACAACATTTTCCAGAGCAGGGAAATAGCCGTAGACGGTGAAAGGCTCGAGGTCGACCAGTGGCTCGCCTTTGTAGTGCGGGTCGATGGGCTGCTGCTTCACACCATTGCTCGGAGTGAAATCGAGGTCGAGCACATCGGCAATAGTTGCAGCAAACTGCTGGTTGTAGAACGGTCCGTTGTAGGTTGTCTCGCCCAGACGTTCTACCCCCTTACCGAAGGCAATAAACCATGTATTGTCAGAACCTTTCGTGCCTGCTCCATGGCTGGTGAAGGAAGCCTTGTAGCCACGTCCATGGTCGCAGGTGAGCAGATATGTTGTCTTGCCCCGATAGAACGGATCGGCTTCACAGGTCTCCACAATGCGGCGGATGAACATGTCGGTTCCGTTGGCAGCATCGAGGTATGAGTCGTATTTACCGGCATGTGCCCACTCATCGGTATCGCCGAACGAGATGTAAATCACCTTCGGATGGTCCTGTTTCAGAGTCTCTACGGCATAGGCATAGGTGAATGCGTCGAAACGCTCACTGCCCCAGTAGCGAGGCATACCGAGCAACATGTCGTCGATAAGCTTCAGTGTGCTGTTGGGCTTTGCTGAGATATTGGTCTCGTAGGCCACACTCCCGGGGAAGCCACCGCGCTCGTTGTTAACGGCATAGCGTATCGACTCCCACGAGCCATAGACCATCACCTTGCCCTTGTAGCGCTTGTCCTTATTAGCCACCTCGAGCACGCTGGTGTTGGGATTTGGATTTGGGTCGTTGCTCGCAATGCGTTTGTCGTCGGCATAGCCGCAGAAGTTCTCGCTATATCCAGGATAGGAGAAGAAGTGTCTGTTGGCCACCTGCATCTGACTGCCTTTCGTGCGGTTGCCTACGAGATAGCCGTTCTTAGCGATATAGTCCCATGTGAACGGCATGAGCACCTGTCTGCGCTCCTCGGGAGTAGCGCGCCAATACTTCTTCTTCAGTTCGCCAGGGTTGCTCACATAGCGCTGATTGCCCACGAGAGCCTCATCGGCTCCTGAGAAGAGTTCCTGCCAACGGAGGCCGTCGAAAGTGATGATGACAAGTCTGCGATCCTCTGCTTTGCATACTAAACTCAGCATAAGCAGTAGCTGGATGATAAATAATTTCTTCATTTTTTTTTTCTTTTATTTAGGTTATTCTTATTGTTAAAACTATCACATTTATCTTCTGTTTTTGATAGGAATATTTCCTGCCTCTGACAGAAGGGCTCTTTAATGGCAACAAAAGGCCTCTTTAACGGCATTAGAAGGGCTCTTTAACGGCATTAGAAAGGCCCTTTAATAACACCATGAGTATCAGATGGTTGCAAGAGCATCATTTCTTGTTTCGATCTTATTGCCGGCAGGGCTTTGCCTACTGCTATCGCGACGAACTGACATTGCCGTTGCGGGTGAACGTGAGAGTCACTTGCTGCAGGCAGTGGTTGTTGTGGTCGAAGAGGATGATGGGGTTGAAGCGTCGGCCGTTGAACTTCGTCTCCAGATGCAGATGCTCCGTCGTTGCGCGTCCTGTGCGTCCCGTGAGTCCGATCACCTGGCCTGCCCTCACTTTCTCGCCTACCTTCACGAGGTTTCTCGACTGGTGGCTGTAGAGCGTCTCGAGGCCGTTGGCGTGCTTTATGATAACACAGTTGCCGTAGCCGGAGAATGGTCCTGAGCGCACCACCTCACCGTCGAACGCAGCATGAATGCTATCGTTAGGCACCGTCTTGAGGTCTACGCCGCCATGGTGGCGCTTTCCTCCGAACGGACTTATCACCTTGCATCCGTGGAGCGGGTAGTCCCACGATCCCTCGGGCATCTTCCTGAGGTCCCACTTGTAGAGGTTGCCCTTGGCGAAGGGGTTCGGGTCGAGGGCTGCCTCGCGCTCGACTATCGCCGCCTTGCCATTGCCACCCTCGAGCTTGATGTCTACACCGCGCTCCATCTTCGTGCAAACGAGGGTACGTGGACGGAGGCGATGGCTGTTGTATTCGAGCACCGTCTCGGGGTTTATCCTTCCGCCGTTGATCATTATGGCAAACTCGAGGTACACCTTCTCGTCCTTTTGTCCGACGATGGCAATTGTCTGCCCCGCCTTCACGACGTCGCCCACTTTGACAAGGTTCTGCGCATTATTGCCATAGACGGTCTCGAGTCCGTTGGCATGACGCACCACGATGATGTTACCGAATTCCGGGTGCTTGCGCGACAGACGCACACATCCGTCGAACATCGCCTTCACGGCGTCGCCTTCGGTGGTGGTGATGAGAATATTGTTGTCTTTCCCAGGCGCAATCTTACCGACGGGTAGCGGGAAGGAATATTCTTCGTCGCGGAGCAGAGACATATCGATACGTATTGTCTTGCTCTTGTCGAAGAGTCCCGGGGTCTCTACGCTGATCGACTGTTGCTCGGCAGGAGTGAACTCATTCTTCACCGGTGCCCACGCCGTGAGGGTCACGACGAGCAGCGAGGCAACAGCCAGTGTGCGCAGTATGTTGATCATTCTGTTTATCATACAAATTCTTCTTCGCCGTCGAAATCGCCGAAGTCGTCGTCGCTGTCGGCATTTTCGTCGTCGGTTTCTATTTCCATGTCCTCGCCCTCGGCAGCCATTTCGGTGGAGAAGCGGGTCATGTCTTTGTCGCGGTGTACGATTCGTTCCTCGGCAACGATGTCCTGCAACTTGTTGCTCTCGTTGTTGAGTTCGCTCCACAGCACGTCTTTCAACTGCTGTATGCCGTAGCCTGTCACTGCCGAGATGAACACCACGGGCAGGTCGTCGGGCAATGATTCGCGGAGCATGTCGATGAGTTCGTCGTCGAGCAGGTCGCACTTGGTCACGGCAAGCACGCGATGCTTGTCGAGCAGGTCGGGATTGAAGCGTCGGAGCTCGTCGAGGAGGATTTCGTACTCGCGCTTTATGTCGTCGGTATCGCCGGGCACCATGAAGAGCAACAGCGAGTTGCGCTCGATGTGTCGGAGGAAACGTAGTCCCAGCCCCTTACCTTCGGCAGCGCCTTCGATGATTCCCGGTATGTCGGCCATTACAAACGACTGCTGGTCGCGATAGGCCACGATACCGAGACTGGGCTCGAGGGTGGTGAAGGGATAGTTGGCTATTTTCGGCCGTGCACTCGACAGCGAGGAGAGCAGTGTCGACTTTCCTGCATTGGGGAATCCAACGAGCCCTACGTCGGCAAGGAGCTTCAATTCGAGGATGATGGTCATCTCCTGCATGGGTTCTCCTGGCTGAGCATAGCGTGGGGCCTGGTTTGTAGCCGTACGGAACTGGAAGTTTCCCAGTCCTCCGCGACCGCCTTTGAGGAGCATCACCACCTGTCCGTCGTAGGTGACGTCGCAGACGTATTTGCCTGTGTCGGCATTGTAGACCACCGTACCGCATGGCACGTCAATGTACTGGTCCTTTCCGTCCGTGCCGTGACACTTGTCTTTTCCTCCGTCGCCACCGTGCTCGGCATAGACGTGGCGATTGTATTTCAGGTGGAGCAGGGTCCAGTAGTTGTGGTTGCCACGCAGGTAGACGTTACCACCTCGTCCGCCGTCGCCGCCGTCGGGACCGCCGAGGGGCTGGTACTTCGCACGATGGAGGTGCATGGAACCGCGGCCGCCCTTTCCTGAGCGGCAGTAGATCTTCACATAGTCTACGAAATTACTTTCAGCCATAACGACAAAAAAGCCCATCCCGTCTCTCCTGTGTCGGTTTGGGGGGCGTGCCCCTTTCACAGGAAAGGCGGAATGGGTGGGATGAACTAAATATTGTCTATTACTTTACAGATGTCGGCGAAGATTCTCTCAAGGTCGCCGAGGCCGTCGATGTGTCGGCGAAGGCCCTCTTTCTCATACCACTCCACAAGCGGAGCCGTCTGGTTGTGGTAGACGTCGAGGCGTTTCTTTATTGTCTCTTCGTTGTCGTCGGAGCGACCGCTCTCTTTGCCTCGCTTGATGAGACGGGTCATCAACTCGTCCTCAGGCACGTCGAGCTCTATCATTGCTGCCACGGAGTGTCCGCGCTCGGCAAGCATCGTCTTCAGGGCTTCAGCCTGCGGGATGGTGCGGGGGAATCCGTCGAAGATCACACCAGCATGCTCCTTGCCGAAGCTGTCGTAGACGCTGGCGAGGATACTGATCATGAGTTCGTCGGGGATGAGCTGTCCCTGATCGATAAAGCTTTTGGCGGTCTTACCAAGTTCTGTTCCGTTCTTTATCTCGGCACGCAGCACGTCGCCGGTGGAGATGTGTCCGAAACCGTATTTCTCAATCAACTTGTCGCTCTGGGTGCCTTTTCCTGAACCAGGGGCACCGAAAATAACAATATTCTTCATTTATCTCATTATTAAGTTAAACATATATTTTCATTCGTCGACCACAGTATATATCTCTGGGAGGTTACGCCCCATCTGATCGTAGTCGAGACCATAGCCCACTATGAAATCGTTGGGTATATGCATTGCGGCATATTCAATGTTGAGGTCCACCTGCAGCTTGTCGGGCTTCACGAGCAACGAACAGATATGCACCGACGCGGGGTTGCGTGTGCCTATCGACTCCACCATACGCTTCATCGTCAGGCCGGTGTCGACGATATCTTCTACGATTATCACCGTTCGGCCTGTCAGGTTCTCGTTGATGCCTATCACTTCCGATATCTTGCCTGTCGACGTGGTGCCCTGATAGGAAGCCAGTTTCACAAACGATATTTCGCAGGGAATGGTGAGCATTCTCATCAGGTCGGCAGCAAAAACGAACGATCCATTGAGCACTGCCAGCAGCAATGGATTCTTGCCTGCCATGTCGTGGTTAATCTTCTCTGCCACAACGCGGACGCGCTCTTTAATCTCGGCCTCGGGAATAGAGACTTCAAACGTCTTGTCACCTAATTTTACTCTCTTCATAGGATGCTTTTTGGTATTTCGGCCACAAATTTACAAAAATTATGTCAAAACATTGCTACTTATTTACTTTAATTTTGTATTTTTGCCTTCGATATGAAAATTTTCACAAGTCAGCAGATAAATGATCTCGACCGATATACCATCGACCACGAGCGCATAACATCGCTCGACCTGATGGAACGTGCGGCAAAAGCCATCGCACAAGTGATTGCCGGCATATGGCAGACGACGACACCGATGGTGGTGTTCGCCGGTCCAGGCAACAACGGCGGCGATGCACTGGCTGTGGCACGCATATTGGCAGACCAGGGATATAAGGTTTCTGTATATCTCTTCAACATCCACGACCACCTCTCCGACGAATGCCTGGCCAACAAGACACGGCTCCTGGAAAAGAAGCGCGTGGCCGACTTCAAGGAGATAAGCGTGAACTTCGACCCACCGGTGCTCGAGAAAAACATGGTCGTTGTCGACGGACTCTTCGGCACAGGACTCAACAAACCGCTCGCCGGAGGATTCGCTTCGCTCGTAAAATATATCAACCAGTCGCCGGCAAAGGTAGTAAGCATCGACATGCCTTCGGGACTCATGACCGAAGACAACACCTACAACATAAAGCCAAACATCATCAGGGCCGACCTGACACTGACCATACAGCAGAAAAAGCTGTCGATGCTCTTCGCCGACAATCAACAGTATCTCGGACAACTGCGCATACTCGACATACGCCTCTCGCAGGAGTACATCGCCAAGACCGACACGCAGTACCGCATCGTGGAGGAAAACGACATCAGACGCCTACTGCTCCCGCGCAACGACTTCGTCCACAAAGGCATGATGGGCCACGCACTCATCGTGGCCGGAAGCTACGGCATGGCAGGAGCAGCAATACTCACATCGAGAGCATGCATGCGATCAGGAGCAGGAAAAGTGAGCATCGCCACACCACGACGCAACTATGCCATCATGCAGACCACCATACCCGAGGCAATACTGAAAATAGACCACGAGGAAACATACTTCTCGGAGGCACTGCCCACCGAGGACTACGACGCCATCGGAATAGGCCCGGGTATCGGACAGCATGAGAACACTGCCATCGCACTCATAGCACAGATACGCCGTGCGCAGTGCCCCATCGTCGTCGATGCCGATGCACTGAACATCCTGGGCAACCACCGCGCATGGATGCAACAGCTGCCACGCGACATCATTATGACCCCCCACCCCGCCGAACTCGACCGACTCACAGGAATGCAGTCGAACGGAGGCTACGAACAACTCAGCCGGGCACGTGACCTGGCAGAGAAAGTGAAGGGATACGTCATATTGAAAGGACACTACAGCGCACTGTGCATGCCCGACGGGAAAGTGATCTTCAACTCCACCGGCAACTCTGGCATGGCAACGGCAGGAAGTGGAGATGTACTAACAGGCATTATCACCGCACTCCTCGCACGTGGCTATGCACAAGCCGAGGCATGCATGCTGGGAATGTATCTCCACGGACTCGCAGGCGACCTCGCAGCAAAGGAAATAGGAAAAGAAAGCCTCATGGCAAGCGATATAATAAAATATCTGCCACAAGCATTCAAACGATTAAACGACTGAGGCTCTCACCCTTACCCTCATCTGCCCTCACCACTGAAAGCATATTATAAACTACAAATCATAAAATGAAAAAAACATTTGCCGCCGTAGCAACGGCACTACTGATGACCATCAACGCCAACGCACAAACCGATGCCGAGGGTATCAGATATTCACTCCCGAAGACAACACTCAGAATAGCCCTCCTCGTGGAGAAGACAACATTCGAGCCTGGCGAGCTTGCCGGCTACTCGATGCTCTACATGAAGCAGGAAGCAGCGAAGGAGGCGTCGACGGAATACAACATCGTGGGCATCAGCCTGTCGCAGGACGCCATCCCCGACACCGCCCGATGCTACAAGCTACTCATAGACAAGAAGCACAGCATCATCAACCTCACTCAAGACGAGAACGGGGTGCTGCTGGCCATCAACGACAACGGCAAGCCTGTCGCACAACCGGAGCCATTCGTAGCGAAGCCACAGCCGAAGGCTCTCAACCCCCACGACTTCATGAGTCAGGACATACTGAGCGCCGGCAGCCATGCAAAGATGGCGCAGCTCATAGCGCAGGAGATCTACGACATACGCGACAGCCGCAACCAACTGTCGCGCGGCGAGGCCGACTTCATGCCTAAGGACGGTGAGCAGTTGCGCATTATGCTTGTAAACCTCGACACTCAGGAGAAAGCACTCATGCAGGTGTTCGAGGGAAGCACGCAGAAAGACACTACAGAGGTGATACTGAGCTACATACCCGAGCAACAGACCGACCGCGACCTTCTGTTCCGCTTCTCACGCCACTTCGGTGTGGTGGACGCCGACGACTTCTCTGGCCGACCGTTCTACATCAGCATAGAAGACCTGCAGACCATCGCTCCACTTCCGGCAAGTGCCGACGACGGGAAGAAGTCGAAGGAAGACATCGGCCTCAACGTCACCCTGCCGGGGAAGATACGCGTGAAGATTGCCGACGGCAACAACACCGTGCTCACCAGCGAGATGTATGCAGCACAGTTCGGACGAGTGGAGATGATCAGCGGCACACTGTTCGGAAAGAAAGTCACAACACACATCTCGCTCCATCCTCTCACGGGAAACATCGAGCGCCTCGACGTGGAACCGCTCGAATAAACACAACTATCTGATACACTATATCAAATATGTTGGAACTGATATTTTACGGTGCCATTGCCATATTTGTCCTCGGACTCATCTTCGGCGTAATCGATGCCCTACTGCATACAAACCGGGGAGTATACGTAATCGTGATGCTACCGACCTTCCTCTGTGTCATTGCTTTCAACTTCGCGTGGGACGAATGGTCGGCCAACTACGACATCTGGTTTCCAAATCCACTCAGCCCCGACGGATTCATCTACGACTTTATAGCCGACACCATAGGCGGTAAGATGGACAGCCTGTTCGGCGTGCATTTCTTTGCGAAGGCATTCGGATGGATTATCGGTGCACTGGACTACGTCGTACTGCTCACAATGCTCCACTACTGGTTCTATGCGTTCTTTCTGGCTGACCTCAAATATCATATTCATCACAGAAGATACTGGATTTTATTCCTGTTCTTTATCTGCTGGCTCGTTTTCTTCCACGTCATGTTCTACATGCGGAAGGGCGCAGACTGGGGAGTGCCTCTCTTCACCATGCCCGAAGACCCAAAAAACAATTTCATCTCATACTACTGGGTGTCGGTAGTATTGTCGCTGCTCATCGTAAGAAACGAAATTTATTCATACGGTGACGGCAAAATAGGACGCATAACCAACTATATTTCTAATAAAACTGGAGAACTATTTGAATTGTTAGGCGATTTGGTCAGATAGGGACAGACCACTTTTCACCTATACATTATAATATATTACGCGCGCGAGGACATTTCTTCGCGTAGGACAGCCGTGCCATCACAGAGAAGAAGGCTACTGTTCAGGGCGCAGTATCAAGCACAGACAGCAGGACTATCAAAGCCAGATAGCGACACTATCAAAGCCAGATAGCAACACTGTCAAAGCCAGATAGCAACACTGTCAAAGCCAGATAGCAACACTGTCAAAGCCAGATAGCAACACAATTGCCGGAGCAAAAGAAAAAAAAGACGTTTTGTTTTGCTTCTATGAAAATAATTTATAATTTTGCTCTCAACATTAAACATCATATCTGAGACACATTATAACTAACCAATATATCTAAGATGAAAAAAACATTTTACACACTCTTCATTCTTCTGACATTTCTCCTTTCGCTGCCGGCAAGCGCACAGCAGGAAAAGGTGAACACCAAGTTCGGCAACCCTACGAAAGAGGAGCTGGAGATGACCGAATATGCCTACGACAAAGAGGCGTCGGCAGTGATTCTCTACAGCGACGTCGACACGCGCTACGAGATGTACGACGAAGACTTCTGGGTGGTCACCGAGGTGAAGACACGCATAAAGATACTTAAAGAGGACGGCAAGGACCACGCCAACGTGCAACTGGTATACTACCGGCCGGAAGAGGGACAATACAAGGAAGACATCAACAGCGTGAAGGCCACAGCGTTCAACATGGTCGACGGGAAGGTGGAGAAGACAAAGATGGAGAGCAACCTCATCTTCCGCGAACGCATAGACGACAAACAGATGGTGCTGAAATTCTCAGTGCCCAAGGTGCAGGTAGGCACAGTGGTGGAATATCAATACGAGAAACGCAGCAACATGTCATACGAGATCGACACGTGGTATGCGCAGCACTCTATACCCACCGCCTACTGCCACTACCACCTGCAGATACCGGAGTTCTTCCAGTTCAGCGTGGAAATGAGAGGTCATGAGCTCGACAAGATGGATCAGGAACGCAAGGCTGCAGGGTTCAACTTCCAGACCACAAGCGGCAGCCTGCAATGCTCTGGCAGCGACTATTCATACACAGGCCACAACCTCTCGGCACTGAAGGCAGAGAACTTCATCTGGAGCCTCTCCGACGTGTGCAACAAGGTGACGGCCGACTTCCACACATTCGCTGTGAGAGGATCGGTGCACAAGGAATACACCACGACGTGGGAGAAGATAGACGAGATGCTCATGAAAGACGAGAGCTTCGGAGGACGCATGCGACGGGCAGACCCACTGAAGAAAGAAATGACAGAAGCAGGAATATTCGACATAGAAGACCAGACCCAACGAATAGAGGCATGCTATGACATGTTGATGAAAAAGTTTAACTGGAACGGAAAGTACCGGCTCTTCGGACGCTCAGTGCGCGACATTGAGAAAGACGGAGGCGGAAGCAACGCCGACCTGAACTTCATCCTGATAAACATGCTGCGCGACGCACGCATCGACGCATTCCCCGTGGTGATGAGCAGCCGTGACAACGGCACCATACCAATGACACACCCGTCGATAAACGCACTGAACACATTCGTAGTAGGTATAGCCGACACCGACTCCACACTGCTCTTCCTCGACTCCTCGGCAGAATATGGAGCCATAAACGTCATACCGTCAAACCTGCTCAGCAGCCACGGACGAGTAGTAGGCGAAAAAGTGAAGCTGGCAGGGAAATGGTTCAACCTGCAGGCAGCAAGCCAGGGAAAGCAGACAACACTCGTGAAGGCCGTCCTACAGCAAGACGGAATACTGAAAGGAACAATATCCTCGAGATACAACGGAAACAGCGCTGCCTATAAAAGAAGGAAATTCAGAGAGGCAAAAGACAGTCTGGCATACATCAGCGAAATGGCCAAAGACCTTAACGCAGAAATAAAGGCTTACAACATAAAGAATGCCTATGAACATACCGAAGCCGTAAACGACGAGACAGGGTTTGAGATGAACTGCAATGCCGCCGACGGCATGATATATCTGCAGATAGGAAACCTGCTGCCATTCTCCGAAGCACCATTCACAAAAGAAAAGCGGACACTGCCCGTCGACATGCCATACAGGGACTACTTCAACATAACGTTCAGCATAACACTGCCCGACGGATATGCAGTAGAAGAAATACCAAAGCCGTCGCTCGTCAGCCTCGAAGGAAATGACATAGTATTCACCAAGAAACTATCGGCCACAGGAAACACGCTGAACATACTCGTGCGAATGGCAATCAACAAGACATACTATCTGGCAAACGAATATCAAAACCTGAAGAAAACATTTGAAGTGATAGCAGAACAATGCAACGACATAATTGTCATAAAGAAAACGTCATGAAGCGACTACTATTCCTTCCTTTCATACTCGTCATGGCAGCCGTGCCGGAAATGGCAACGGCACAGAAAATACATGCCATCGTACACGACTACGTGGATGAGGTGAACTGCATAAACAGCCAGCGGCTGCAGTGGACACAGACATACACCATCGAGCTGCTCGACCAGAAAGCAGAGTCGCTGGCAGAGTTCAGCATCAGCTGCGACGACACCAGAAAGCTCTCCAAATTCTCGATGACAGTGGCAGACGCCACGGGGAAGGTAGTGAGGAAGATAAAGAAAAGCGAGCTAAAAGCTACAGAGTACAGCCCGGACATGGTGACCGACGGACGGATGTACTACTACGAATACCAACCCACGTCGTACCCTGTCACGATAACCGTATCGACAGAAGTAGAGGAAACCGGCGGAATAGTCATATTCCCCTCGTTCAATCCTGTCCCGGCCTATGCCACCGAGGTGCGCCACGCTGCCTACAGGCTCTCTACACCTGCCGACGTGGAAGTGCAATACAGGTTGCAGGCCATCAACACCCCCGTGAAGACATCGCAGACCGACGACGGACACACACTGACAGAGATAGAGCTGACATCGATAGCGCCGATAAAGAGTGAGCCGCTGTCGCCACCGGCTACGGAAATACTGCCGATGGCATGGTTCTCGCCGAAAAAATTCTCGCTCTATAAGACGTCAGGAAGCATGATGTCGTGGAAGGAGTTCGGCGCATGGCAATACGGACTGATAAAAGACAGGGACGCCCTGCCCGACAGTTTCAAGGAGCAGCTGCGCAGCATGACCGCATCATGCCAGAACGACCGAGAGAAAGTGGAAACAATATATCAGCTGCTGAGAAAGACCACTCGCTACAACAGCATACAACTGGGAATCGGCGGATGGCAACCGGCAACGGCAGAGAACGTCAACCGCACCGGCATGGGCGACTGCAAGGCACTGACCAACTACATGCGTTCAATGCTCGAAGCTGTAGGCATAGAGTCGGTTTACACTACGATACATACAAAAAGGGAGAAGATACACGAAGACTTTGTCAGCCTCAATCAGTTCAACCACGTCATCCTGCAAGTGCCGCTCAGCAGCGACACGCTTTGGCTGGAGTGCACCAACCCGATGCTCCCCATGGGCTATCTCCACGATGGCATAGCCGGCCACGACTGCCTGCTCATCACGCCCGATGGCGGAAAACTGGCACACGTGCCGGCATACAATGACGAGCAGAACGCCACCACCCTGCACGCAAACATCGATGTGGCTGCCGACGGAACAGCAGACATAGATGCAACAATCGACTTTGCGGGAACTGAATACGAAGATGCATTCTACTGGCAGTTCCTCGAGAAAGACAAGATGAAGGAGCGGCTGCACAATATGTGGAACATCTCTCAGCTCACCTTCGACGAGGTAGAATGGAGCGACATCAGCAGCGAAAAGGCAGTCCCGACAGTCAGAGTGACGGCCAAGGCCCACAGCAATGTATTCGGAAAAAAGGCAGGCACACGGCTATTCATACCCATCAACCCCTTTGCTGCAAGCATGAAGAACGCCGTACAGCAGGAGGCGAGGGTCAACGACGTGAACATCCGCCAGTCGATTGTCGACTCCTACGACATCCGAATCACCCTGCCAGAAGGGTTCACCCTCGAAGCACGCCCTGCCGACAGCCAACAGCAGTACAAGCCCGACGGAGCAACTGTTGCCGGATGCCACACCCTGAAACTGGAGCAGCTGCCACAGCAAGAGGGAAATGCCCGCACGACGATTGCCATCGGCAACACTCTCTCGCTGTCATCCGGCAAATGGGACAAAGCCACATACCCGCAACTAAAAGAATGGATACAGGCCACAGAAAAGGCCTTAAGGCAGCAGATAGTCATCAAGAAATAGACTGGCGCCACATCTCAACCCGAATCGGTCATGACCGATTTGGGCTTAACTCCCAGAAATCACATCACAAGCCCTTCCGCATAGAGCAACAAAAAAGGGGACCATCCTGCGTCAGGATGATCCCCTTTACGTTTTTATACTGTGAGTTTCCACTCAAAGCTTTCCCTTCTGTTAGTCGAGCTGAGCGAGCTTGTTGTCAGAACCGAGCACGTCGACAATCTTGTGCTTATAGAGTTCTGTCATCAGGTCGCGTGCAGGACCGCAGTACTTACGTGGGTCGAACTCACCTGGTTTCTCGTTGAACACCTTGCGCACGGCAGCGGTGAAGGCCAGACGAGAGTCGGAGTCGATGTTGATCTTGCACACTGCGCTCTTGGCAGCCTTGCGGAGCTGCTCCTCGGGGATACCCACTGCATCGGGCAGCTTGCCACCGTTGGCGTTGATGATGTCGACATACTCCTGTGGAACAGACGATGATCCGTGGAGAACGATTGGGAATCCAGGAAGCTTCTCCATGATGGCGTCGAGCACGTCGAATGCCAATGGTGGGGGAACGAGGCGACCTGTCTCAGGATCAACTGTGCACTGCTCACGTGTGAACTTGTAAGCACCGTGGCTGGTACCGATAGAGATAGCCAGCGAGTCAACTCCTGTGCGGCTTACGAAGTCGATAACTTCCTCAGGTTTTGTGTAGTGAGACACCTCAGAGGCAACCTCATCCTCTACGCCTGCGAGCACGCCAAGCTCACCCTCAACGGTCACGTCGAACTGATGGGCATACTCCACAACCTTCTTCGTCAGGGCGATGTTCTCCTCGTAAGGAAGAGCAGAACCGTCGATCATCACTGAAGAGAAACCGAAGTCTACGCAGCTCTTGCAAAGCTCGAAGCTGTCGCCGTGGTCGAGGTGGAGGCAGATTTCAGGATGATTGCATCCCAGTTCCTTTGCATACTCCACAGCACCCTGTGCCATATAGCGTAGGAGAGTCTGGTTGGCATAGTTGCGAGCGCCCTTCGACACCTGAAGGATAACAGGGCTCTTCAGCTCAGAAGATGCCTTGATGATGGCCTGCAGCTGCTCCATGTTGTTGAAGTTGAACGCTGGGATAGCATAACCGCCGTTGATGGCTTTCTTGAACATCTCACGAGTGTTCACCAAACCTAAATCTTTGTAGTTTACCATAATCTTGTTGTGTATTAATAATTTGAAATCGTCTTCTTTTTCAAAGGCTTTGCAAAATTAGCACATTATTTTTTCATGTCAAAGACACTATAACATTATTTAAATATAAAAGAGGTATAAAAAGAGTTAAACGCTGCTCCTCTGCCCCCCGATAAGACGAAAATGCAAAACCGACATTGCAAATAAACCACCCGCCCTGGCTCCGGCAGCCACGGCAGGCAGCACGACCCTCCATGCTATCCGCCAACAATACAAGGCCCGTGTACTGCGAGTACAAAAGCCATGTACTCCGAGTACAAAGCCCATGTACTGAGAGTACAAAGTCTCTGTACTTCTCCCATCCCCATTATCCGAGTCCGCCTCCCAAACTTTCAATTTACTTTTATTCACCTTTCCGATTCAGCTATATTTGTGTTGTGCGCGTACACAAGCATATTTTTACAAATTTCTTTGAGTTTTTTTTGTTTTTTAAAGAAATCATTGCTATATTTGCACGCCATTTGGAAAAATCTATTAACAAAAAAAGTATTTTTTATATTATTAATTTAAAACAAACAAGATGGAAAAAAGTAATTTTCTGCTTTCTGCAAAGAGCCTCAAGAAGATGGCGCTTTTTGCAATGATTGCGTTTTTTGCTCCTTCTGTTGCCTTTGCTGACACAGCTTCTGTGAACGCCGTTCAGCAGGACAATATCGTTAAGGGAACCATCGTCGACACAACAGGCGAGCCAATCGTCGGTGCCACAATTAAGGTTGTAGGTACAGGTAATGGCGTTGCTACCGATGTTGACGGTAACTTCTCTCTCGCTGTAAACAGTGGGGCAAAGCTCGAAATCTCTGCTATCGGTTACAAGACCCAGCAGGTTACAGCACAGAACGTGATGAACATCACTCTCGAGGAAGATGCACTCCTTCTCGACGAGGTTGTTGCACTCGGATTCGGTGTCCAGGCTCGTAAGCAGGACCTCTCTGGTTCTGTAGGTACACTGGCAATGCCCGAGAAAGTGCAGATGCGTTCGCTCACAAGTTCCACAGGTATGCTGCAGGGACAGGTTCCTGGCGTTACCGTAGTAGAGAACTCAGGTGCTCCTGGCGGTGACTTCAGCATGACAATCCGTGGTAAGGGTTCAGGAAGTGATGGTATCCTTTGGGTGGTCGACGGAGTACCCAACGCACAGATCCCTGCTGCTTCTGAAATCGAGAGCATGACAATCCTGAAGGACGCTGCTTCTGCAGCCGTCTATGGAGCTTCAGCTGCTAACGGTGGTGTAATCATCGTTACCACAAAGAGCGCAAAGAAAGGCCTCAAGGGCGTTGCTCTGGAGTATGATGGACAGCTCAGCGTAGCAAACGCTATCAACACCATCCATGGACTCAGCGCAGCCGACCAAATCGAAATGAGAAATCGTGACGACGAAGGCTGGTTCAAAGCTTTCTCGGCTGGTGCACAGGACTACATCTCTCAGCAACGTACGGACTGGACAGATGCTATCTTCCGCTCTGCTATTCGTCAGCGTCACACCGTTGCCTTAAATTACAGCAACGAAGTAATGCGCAACCGTGTATCGTTCACATACTCAAACCGTGAGGGTACACTGAAGAACACCTTCGACAAGTTCGTGAATGCTCACTATAAAGGCGACTTCGACATCAACAAGTGGATCAACATCTCTGAAGATGCCAACTGGCGTCACAGCCGTGGCCGCGGTGCCAACACCAGCGGTGTTACCGACGGTGTCCTTATCAATGCCATCTACGCACCACAGTGCGCACCTACGTACAATGAGGACGGAACATTCTCAAGCTGGCTGCCAATGGAATACAATTCCAATACAACCCAGTTTGGTGATATTTATAATCCACTCCGCCTGCTCGAAGGTGATGACAACTGGAACACATGGCAGGAATTCCAAACGAATACAGCCCTGACCATCCACAACATCATCCCAGGCCTGAAGTTCACAAGCCGCTACACATACGTGCTGGCTCACAACTACTATAAGAACTTCCACCACTATCGCTACGAGCGTACAGGTCGTCAGGAGTCTCCTTCTAACGCAAGCCTTGGCGAGGGATCTTCAACAAGCTACCGCTGGCAGACAGAGAACACTCTGAACTACGACAACAACTTCGGTCTGCACAACGTAAGCCTCATGCTCTCTACCACAGCCAGCAAGACAACAGGTCGCTGGAGTTCTATTTCTGGTTCTGGCTACAGCGATGAGTCAACAGCTCTGCAATACATCGACTTCGCTGATTCAAAGGTTGCAAACGATGGCTACAATGGTATGGATACCAACGTTGCTGTTGTAGCACGTGCTGGTTACTCTTACGCCGACCGCTACTTCCTCACAGCTTCTGTACGTAAGGACTGGGCAGGACGTCTGGTTTACGAGCACAACAGCGGCACATTCCCAGCATTCACAGCAGCTTGGAAACTCTCAAGCGAGAAGTTCTGGGAGCCTCTGAAGGACAAGATCCAGCTCTTCAAGATCCGCGGATCATGGGGACGCGTAGGTAACATGGGGTCTGTAGGTGTTAACTACTCAGCCGTTAACCTCTATCGCGGTGGCGACTACACAAAGCGTGAGCGCGCTCAATATGGTATGGGAGGCGCACCTTTATGGGGAACAACCGTCTACAACGGACGTGCTTTCAACCCACTTCTGACTTGGGAGACATCTGAGCAATGGGGCATTGGTCTCGACCTTGCTACATTCAACAACCGCTTGTCTCTTAGCTTCGACTACTTCAACAAGCGCACATTCGACCTTATCCAGTCACAGACACTTAACTTCCCGAACTACATCGGTGTAGATACAAGACCATCTATCAACAGCGGTGAAGTTGTGAACAAGGGTATTGAGGTGACAGCTGCTTGGAATGACAAGATCGGTAACGACTTCCACTACTATCTGCGTGGCAACCTCGCTTGGCTGCACAATGAAGTGACTAAGACTTCGGAGCAAGACAACGAAGGCAACTGGATTGACTGGGTACAGGGAGGAAGCTTCCGTAACCTCTACGATGTCTATCGCACCACAGCCGGTGGACCATTCGACCAGTTCTATCTGATAAAGACCGACGGTATCTTCCAGACACAGGCCGAAATCGACGCCTACACAAAGGACGGCAACAAGATTCAGCCAAACGCACAGCCTGGCGACCTGAAGTTCATCGACTTCAATAACGACGGACAAATCACTGACGCCGACCGTCAGTTCTGCGGCAATGCTGTCCCGAAGTGGACATACGCTCTCTCTGGTGGCTTCGACTATAAGAAGCTCGCTGTTGACTTCATGTTCCAGGGCGTAGGTGGCGCACAGGTATTCTACTGCGGTAAGACTATGATCTTCAACGATAACGAAGGTAACTTCAACCGTGCTGAAGGTATTAAGGATTCTTGGGGCTGGGGTAAGACTACAGATGCTACCATCCCACGTCTCTCTCGTAGTGATGCGAATGGCAACTTCTCTCGTACAAGCGACTACTATCTCGAGAGCGGTTCTTATCTCCGTCTGAAGAGCCTTTCTATCTCTTACGACTTTACAGACCTGCTTCGCAAAGTTTCACACTTCGGCGACCGCGGCTCTACACTCTCTGCTTACATCACAGGTGAGAACCTCTTCACTATCACTCCATACTCCGGAATGGACCCAGAGTGCGGCGGATGGGATTCAATCAAATTCCCTGTGTCAAGAACTATTTCTTTCGGTGTTAGGATTACATATTAATACTACAGCAGTATATGAATCATAAATTAAGAAAGGAAAACAGAAATATGAAAAAGTATATATTATCAGCTATCGCATTAGCAGGAGTATTCTTTATGACATCATGCGAAGACTTCCTGCAGCCTACTTCTGAAGGTGCTTATTCTTCTGACACCTATTTCCAGACCGACCAGCAGGCAATTGATGCTGTCGATGCTCTTTACGACGGATTCCAGGACGAAGCTTGCTTCGGACGCGAATTCATGTGGGAGCAGGGCGCAGCCAACGACTTCGTATGGGGCCGTACACGTAGCTACCCAACAATGGCTACTCTTACTATCACAGGCAGCACCGGTCCGCTGAACGACGTATGGGGCAGATTGACCGGACGCCAGCAAAGAGCTAACTGGGTTATCGACCAACTTCTCAAGAAACAAGCAAAAGGCAGCCTCACCGCTATTGAAACACGTAGCCTCGGTGAAGCATACTTCTGCCGTGCACTCGCACACTTCTACATCGCATACCGCTATGGTACAAACAAGCAAGGTGTTCCATTCGTACGCTATGAAGATTTCGCTGACGGATACGACTACTCTATCCCACCACAGCGTGCAACTGTAATGGAGAACTACCAGCTTATCATCGAAGACCTTGACAAAGCCGAAGCACTCCTCCCAACAGTTGAGCAGTATGCCGATGACGACTTCGGTCGTGCTCACAAAGCAGCTTGCGCCGGTTACAAGGCAAAGGTTTATGCTTACTGGGCATGCTGGGACAAGAGCCAGTACGCTAACGTGATCACAGAGGTGAACAAGATGATTAGCCAGTATGGTCGCGACCTCGCAGAAGACTTTACCGACAACTTCACTTCCGACTACAGCAAGTGGCGCAACAAGGAGTATGTATGGACTATCCCATCAGAAGGTGGTGGTAGTGGTAAAGGTGGTATCGAATTCGTTGGTGTCTCTCTTGACAATGGTGCTTGGGGTTACATGAACGGATGGGGACAGTTCAAGCCATCTCTCGACATCTTCAAGGAGATGCAGAAGGATACCCCGAACCTTGCCGCTGGTACAAACAACGACGATGACAACTATCGTCTGCGCAATTCAATTCTCGAGTATGGCCAGAAATTCACATTCTTTGGTGACGCACGCCGCTTCTACTCAACACGTGACGTTGAAGCTGGCTTCATGATTGCCAAGTATCTTGAGCCATTTAGTCATGATGACCCCATCACAAACGGATACGTAAGTGACAATGGCGACTGGCCAACAGCACGCATCAACTTCCCAATCATGCGCTTTGCTGACTGTCTGCTTCTCCGTGCCGAGGCTTACCTCGCAACAGGTAACGCAGCAGGTGCAACAGCTGACATCAACAAGATTCGTGCACGCGTAGGCATCAATCCTCTCGCTGGCACAGCTACATGGGCAGACCTCTATCACGAGCGCCGTTGTGAGCTTGCCTTCGAGCACAGCGATCACCTCTACGACCTGAAGCGTTGGGCTGTCGGTGCTCCTTCTGCTGAAATCAAGACTCTTGCTATCGCAGAACTTGAGAAACACCCAGATGTACGTCACTACATCGGCGAAGACGGAACTGAAAACGGACAGATTCAAGACGTAAACTATGACGGAGAGAAACTGTTCTGGGAGAAGGATCCTGCAAAATTCCCGACAGAAGGTAGCGACTACGAAAACAAAGAGGATGACAAGAACTACAAGACTACAGAAGAAACACCATATAAGGTAATGGTTGCTGCAAGAGCTTGTTGGGCTGCTCCTTACGTAGAAGGACCTTATTATGACTATCAGGCACCTGCAAAGAAGTGGGAAGACTGGAAGATCGTGTTCCCATATCGCGACTCTGAGGTTTCAAACGCTAACGGTGCTTTGAAGCAGAACGAAGGTTACTAATCAAGTATTTTCTAACAAAGAGAATATCTAACATAAAAGAGGAGACTTCGCGAAAGAGAAGCCTCCTCTTTCTTTTAATGACTATCAAAAACCAGAACAAGAAAATGAAAAAAATAATAATGCTGTGTCTGGCCGT
Source organism: Prevotella sp. (assembly GCA_017477435.1). Classification (GTDB taxonomy): domain Bacteria; phylum Bacteroidota; class Bacteroidia; order Bacteroidales; family Bacteroidaceae; genus Prevotella. The sequence goes on along the minus strand of JAFUVV010000042.1, from coordinate 36,790 downwards.
GTGCACAATAACACTCGCACAGGCTCAAGACCAGCTGAAAGTAATCACCTTCAACATCAAGTCGTTTGAGAATTCCAACTTCGACGTAAAGCCATTTGCCAAACTGCTCGCCGAGGAGAATGCTGACATCATCTGCCTCAACGAGGTGGAAAACCGTAGCGCACGCCAGATGGATCCGAAGACTCTGAAGTATCGCGACGTGGTTCAGGACCTCGCAGCAAACCTGAAGCTCTTCGGAGTGTTCGGATACTCGTATAATCTGATGAACAAGAATGGCGGAGAGGATGAGTCGAAGTACACTTTCTGCCAGGACGAGCTCTATGGCAATGCCATTCTCAGCCGCTACCCCATCCTCAACATTAACGCCATGCAGCTACCACGTCCGGCCGGTTCAGCCGACCAGCGTGGCGTGGTCACCGCAGAGATACTGCTGCCTTCGGGCAAGATGGTGCGCGTGGCTTGCACTCACCTCGACCACATCGGTGGACAGATGGAGCAGGCAAAGGTACTTGTCGCTGGCAACGTGCTGAGCAGTAGTATTCCCACTATCCTCACGGGCGACATGAACGAATGGCCCGGGACAGACGTCATCAAGCTGCTCGACAGCACATACGACCGCCTTTGCCAGGAAGGAAAGACCTATCAGTCTGGCTCGAAACTCGACTATATCTATGGTTCGAAAAATGCTTTCGAGGTAGTAGAAAAGCGTATCGGCAGCAATGTCTGCGACGGCGTGACACTCTCAGACCATTTCCCTGTAATTTCTGTCATTAAGTTTAAATAAAAGAAGGAGGATGAAAACTATGAAGAAAAATATTCTGAATATATTGATGCTGCTCATGTGCGGCATGATGATGACAGCCTGTGGCGGCAGCGACGACAACTACGATCCAGGCAGCGAAGGAGGCGAACAGGAAAAGGACGAGTGGAATAAAGACAACACGGTGAACATCTGTTTCATCACCTCACTCAGCGATGCATCGGCTAACGCCAACGTAGAGAAAGTAGCCAACTACATTAAGACGAACGACGTAAAACTGGCTGTCGTCGACAATACCGACGTGACCAAATACGCCGACCCTGCTACCTGCCAAAATGTATCTACTCAGCTCTCGAATCTCTCGGTACGATTCTGCTCTTTCGTCATGGAAGGATATAAGGGCGACAACATCGAAGGTTCCACCATCGTACTTAGTCACAAGATCAATTCGGTGCAAACTACTCCCGTTGCCGAAGGTTGTTTCATACAATATGTTCCGACACAGGCACCACTGATGAACAACCCGGCAAAGATGAAGGAAGTAGCGTTTGCAACAGTGAAATTCACTACCCAAGAACAAATCAACGCCGCTGAGAACATCATGAAGCGACTGACTGGCTCACCAACCAAGGCCGTCATCGTCGGCGAAGTGAAGACCAGCCTTTCGAAAGCTTTGGTGAATAAGATGTCTGCCATCAGCGGCATGAATATTAGTCTCGTCATGCAGCCTGTTGACGACTATACGCTGTTTGTCGTCGGACGAAACTGGAAGCTACGCGAAACAGCCACGACAGAAATAGGAACACAGAACGCCTTCCTGCTGTCGATCGAAGAGATATAATAAAGAGATCACAACGACAAAGACAATGCCGAAGCTGCCTTAAGCAACAAACAAGGCACGACCACAAACGTTTTTGTTAATGTATTGTAATCGCTTGCTCATTTCTTTTATATTTCGTATCTTTGCAAAGTATGACTGAAAAGCAAAGCGATAATAAACCTTACCACACCACATCCTCCGGAAACTCCGGATTATCCGGAATCTCCGGAAACCCCGGAACATCCGGCTCTCCTCGCTATTCCAGCAAGCACTCCCCTCAAATTAGGCATTATGCTGACGGAGTGGCAAGTGTATTACGCAAACCTGTCGTATATACAGGACTGCGCTTCTATATGCGCAGCGAGGTGTTATATCAGCTGACACAAACATTTTGTCAACATTACCTGCCTAAATATGGCGACCGCACTGTCGATCAAATGGTACAAGCAGCACGGAGCACAAAGCAAAACATCGCTGAAGGCAGTAGCGACGGACAGACCTCAACAGAAACGGAACTGAAACTCCTTGGCATAGCCCGAGGAAGTAACAAAGAACTTCTGGAAGACTACCTCGACTACCTTAAACGCCATGGACTAAACGAATGGCATAACGGAAATCCTCGCTTTGAACAACTGCATCAGTATTGCAAAAACCACTACAAGTTCGAAGATTATAAATCTATTCTCCCAAGAATGAACGACGAGGAACTGGCAAACATGGCAATATGCCTATGCCACCAAGTTGATTCCGCACTCACAAAATATATAGAGAGAAAAGACAGAGAGTTCACAACAGAAGGTGGAATACGAGAGCGAATGACTGCAGCACGTCTTGACCAGCGTGCTACGCAAAAAGAAGTTATTGAGGCTCAACGCAGAGAAATAGAATCACTGAAAGAAGAAAATGCCCGCTTGAGAAAAATATTAGAAGAGATGAGAAAGTAAGCATCATCCCGGAAACTCCGGAAAAACCGGAATATCCGGATTACCCGGAACTTCCGGAATATCCGGAATACCCGGATAACCCATCGACAACAACATATTAAATAAAATAACTATGAAAAGAAACATCTTACTGACACTTGCCATGGCGACTATAGCAGTTACGGCGATGGCACAGAGACCAAAGTTACAAACCTACACCCACGAAAAACCCTACACGGTGGAGACAATAAAGCCTACGACCGGAAAGAAGGTGAAGAATGTCATCCTGATGATAGGCGATGGCATGAGCCTCATGCACATCCAAGCCGCCTGGACCTGCAACCGCGGCCATCTGTGGCTTGAGAATTCAATGGCCACCGGTCTTTCTGAGACCCCTGCCACCAACCGGCTCGTGACCGACTCCGGCTCGGGCGGCACATCGCTCGCCACGGGACATAAGACCGTGTATCATGCCGTGGGAGTAGACCCATTAGGCAAGCACCTCACCACGCTCTGCGACTTGGCTAAGAAGGCTGGCAAGGACGCCGGCATCGCCGTGACATGCCGACTGTGGGACGCCACACCGTGCGACTTCATTTCCCACAACATCGACCGCGACAACGAGGAAGAGCTCGTGGGGCTGTTCCCCGACTGCGGAATAGACTATGTCTTCGGCGGTGGAGCCAGGAAATTCGTCAACCGCAAGGACGGCCGCGACATCTTCAAAGAGCTCGAGGGAAAGGGATACAAAGTGCTGCGCTCGTTCGACGACCTGCAGAACTGCAACACCAGCCGCGTGTGGTGTGTACCCTTTGAAGGCGATACCCCCGAACCCGACGACCGCGGCGACATGCTCGCAAAGGCATCGCTGAAAGGCATGGACCTGATGAACAAGAACAAGAACGGATTCTTCTTGATGGTGGAAGGTTCTCAGCTCGACGACTATGGCCACTGGAACCAGCTCGACATGCTCATGAAGGAGACTCTCGACTTCGACCAGACCATCGGCGCCGTGATGAAATGGGCCGAGCAGGACGGCGAGACACTCGTGGTAGTCACTGCCGACCATGAGACCGGAGGAATGACAGTACACGGCGGTGAGCTGGCGGAAGGAAAGGTGACATGCCACTTCTCATCCACCGACCACACCGGAACAATGGTGCCCGTATATGCCTACGGCCCAGGATCAGAGCTCTTCACAGGATTCTACAGCAACACCGACGTATTCTGGAAAATCAAATACCTCATGGGAATGTAAACATACGGACAAAGGCCTCCAAAAATCTTCAAAAATAACACAAAAATATATTTTTTAAAAAAGATGGAACGCGAAGGGTCATTGTCATACATTATTACAGGAAAAGCCTACGACGTATACAACGAATTGGATTACGGCCTTTTGGAGAATGCCTACGAAGCCGCTCTCGAATGGGAACTCCAACAAGAGGGGTTAACAGTAGAACATGAGGTACCACTTCCGATGTATTACAAAGGACATAGACTATCAAACTGTTATCGTATTGATATGATGATCAACAGAAAAGTCATTTTAGAACTTAAAACTGTTGAGCATATTGGATCTGAGCATAGACTACAGTTATTTAACTATATGCGCCTAACTCACACAAAATACGGGATGCTGATTAACTTCGGACCTTTGGCTGTTCGCACAGAAAAATATATTTTCGACGAGTCGACCAATACATGTGAACTAATCAACGTAATAGAGAAATAATATTTTTGAGTATATTTTTGATAATTTTTGGAGGTTAAAACATAAAGAAATTCATTGGATTATGAGAAAAATAATATTTTTTGGAATCGCACTTTTGGCGGCGGTGGGAGCAGAGGCACAGAACCTGATATCATCGGGGTCGCCGTTGTATAAACTCCCCTACAAGGACACCTACGTAAGAGAACCGCTCGTGGCAGAGAACCACTACCGCACGGCAAAGGTGGAAAAACAGAAGCCCGGCACATTTGAGCAGGCAAAAAAGGTCCTGCCAGCACCCTATTGGGACGGACACGAGAAAGAGATAGAGATGTACTGGAAAGCATGGCAGATAGGACTCACCAACGTCAGCCAGCCACTCGACGACTCAGGCTTCGTCACTCCATACATCTCGCCAGCCTACAACGGAAACATCTTCATGTGGGACTGCGCATTCATCACCATGTTCTGCCGATATGGAAAGAACTTCTTCCCCTTCCAGAAGACACTCGACAACTTCTACGCCAAGCAGCATCCCGACGGATTCATCTGCCGCGAGATACGCGCTGACGGCAGCGACTGCTTCGGTCGCTACGACCCCACCAGCACCGGTCCGAACATACTGCCATGGTCGGAATGGCTCTACTTCACACAATTCGGCGACGACAACCGACTGAATAAAGTATTCCCAGTGCTCGCAGCCTACTACAAATGGCTGAAACTTAACCACACATGGCGCAATGGTACATACTGGAGTAGCGGCTGGGGAACAGGTATGGACAACATGCCAAGAGTGAAAGACGAGTACAACACAATCTACTCCAACGGCCACATGATATGGCTCGACGCTTGCCTGCAGCAGATAATGGTGGCCGACCAACTGCTCAAGATGGGATTCTACCTCGAGCGCTGGCAGGAGATTGAAGAGTTTGAGGACGACATCAAGAAGCTCACAAAATACATCAACGAGAACATGTGGAGCGAAGAGGACGGATTCCTCTACGACCAATACGAAGACAACAGCCTGAGCACTACGCAGGGTATCTATGCCTACTGGGTGCTCCACACCGACGTACTCCCGAAGGAGAAGCTCGACAAACTCGTGGCTCATCTGAGCGACACCACAAAGTTCAACCGCACACATCGCTGCCCGTCGCTCTCGGCAAGCCATCCGAAGTATAAGGCCAACGGCCGCTACTGGGTCGGAGGCGTATGGCCAGGAGCAAACTACATGCTCATCTCCGGCCTCGTGAACAAAGGCTACCGCGATCTGGCATGGGACATAGTGACCAACCACTATAACAATGTATTCGAAGTCTACAAAAAGACAGGCACATTCTTCGAATACTATGCACCAGAAGGCACCGAGCCAGGATTCATGGCCCGCAAGGACTTCGTGGGATGGACAGGACTGCCACCAATCGCCGAACTCATTGAATACATCTTCGGCATACGCGCCGACATCCAGGAGAATCACATGACCATCGACGTACACCTGACCGACGGCTACGGCATCGACCGCTACCCACTCGGAGAAAATGGAGAAGTCTCTGTGAAAGTTGCAAAGCGCAACTCGAAGAACGACAAGCCGAAGGTGACTATCAAGAGCAACATCCCGTTCAAGGTCACTCTCATCTGGGATGGTGGAAAAGAAGATAAGGAAGTGAAAGCAGGTACGCAAACATTGTAATCAGCATGAAGAAATATCTCTTTTTAATCGCCGCCGTTGCATTTACCACAGCCTTTGCTACATCGTGCAAGCAGGACAACAAAAATGTTGTAAACCTGATATTCGACACCGACCTTGGTCCCGACTACGACGACGTGGGGGCCATGGCTGTGATGCATGTGCTTGCCGACAGCGGACAAGTGAACATTCTCGCTACGATGTCGTCGAACAAGAACGAGCTCGTCGCTCCTTGCATCGACGTCATCAACACCTACTTCAACCGCCCCGACATACCCATCGGAGCACCGAAAGGAGAAGGTGGCGCTGATATGAAAGACGGTCACAACCCGAGTTGGGCACAGCATCTGGCAGACAACTATCCGCACAAACTGAATTCTACTGCCGATGCCGAGGATGCCGTGACGCTCTACAGGAAGGTGCTTAGCGCCCAGCCCGACACAAGCGTGACGATCTGCACCATCGGTTTCTTCACAAACCTGAACAACCTGCTCAAGTCGGAACCCGACGAATATAGCCCTCTCAGCGGCAAAGAGCTTGTAGAGAAGAAAGTGAAGCGCCTCGTATCGATGGCTGGTGGTTTTCCTGAAGGCCATGAGTTCAACGTATTCATCGACTCGCTGGCTTCGTATGAAGTCATCCCGGCATGGCCCACAGAGATTATCTTCAGCGGCTGGGAGATTGGCAACGAGATACTTACAGGTAAGCCCGTCAGTCAGTCTGACGCCGAGAAGAGTCCTATAAAAGACGCATACGCCATCACACTCGCACAGGACAATCCTGAGGGCCGCTCAAGCTGGGACCTCACTGCAGTATACACAGCAATAAAGGGCATTGAACCATACTTCAATGCCGAGCGCGGAACCATAAACGTGGAGAAGAGCGGACACAACACGTGGACACCCAGCGAGAACGGCAAGCACGTCATACTCGTGAAGAAACTGCCAGAGAAGGAGATAGCAACCATTCTCGACGACTGCATCATAAAACAACCAAAACAGAAATAACCTGAACAATATGAAAAGCATAGCTATCGATTTGGGCGGCACAAATCTGCGTGTCGCACGCATTGAAGACGGCAGAATAGCTTGCCAGGTGTCGGAGCCATGCAAGGCAGAAGGCACGAAGGAGGAAGTAGTAGAACACATCGGCACGCTCATAGAGCGAGTCATAGATGCTGAATGTACGAGCATCGGAATGGCCGTGCCATCGGTGGTCGACTATGAGAAAGGCATAGTCTACAACGTGCAGAACATTCCCTCCTGGGATGAGGTCCACCTGAAAGAAATCTTCGAGAAACGCTTTGGTATCAGCACCCGCATCGACAACGACGTCAACTGCTTCGTATGGGGCGAGAAGACTCTCGGCGCAGGCAAGCCTTACAGCAGCATCGTGGGCATTACCCTTGGCACTGGAGTCGGTGCAGGCATCGTGATCGACAACAAGCTCCACCGTGGTGCCAACACCGGAGCTGGTGAGATAGGATGTCTGCCTTATCTCGATTCCGACTATGAGCACTATACCAGCAGCCAGTTCTTCAAGCTCCACGACACCACAGGAGCCGACGAAGCCCGAAAGATGGCAGAGGGCGACGAGAAGGCCAAGGCACTGTGGGAGAAGTTCGGATTCCACCTGGGCAAACTCCTGCAAGTGATTCTCTTCACCTACGACCCCGAGTGCATCATCATCGGCGGCGGAATATCGGCGTCAGCTCCTCTCTTCGAGCAGGCAATGATTCGCTCTATGCACGAAGGATTCCCCTATCCGCACGAGGCAGAAAACGTGAAGATCGTGTTTTCCAAACTGAAGGATTGCAACCTCCTCGGTGCATCGCAATTATAGAAAAATCCAGAAAAATAAGACTCAATATGAAAAGATTAATCTTTATTCTATTCGCCATTTGTCTCATTGCCATCCCCTCAGAGGCAAAACGATGGAAGGCGAAGCACGTGGTATTCATCGGCATCGATGCATGGGGAGCATATAGTGTGAAGAAATCCGAATACATCCCCAACATCCGTTCGCTGATGGACAACGGCTGCTACAGTCTCAAAAAGCGTTCTGTGATGCCCTCGGCATCGGCAATCAACTGGGCATCAATGTTCAACGGAGCTCCCACAGAGATGCATGGTTATTTCCAGTGGAACTCAAAAGTGCCCGACATACCGTCGATGTACACCAACAGTCGCGGTGTGTTCCCAACGATATTCTCAATAATGCGCGAACAAATTCCAAATGCCGAGATGGGTTGCATCTATGAGTGGGACGGCGTGAAATACGTAATCGACTCTGTGGCTGTCGACTACCGCGACTACGCTCCCGACTATCGCGACGACCCAGAGCACCTGACGCGCATGGCAGAGAAATACATCAAGGAGAAGAAGCCTACGCTTTTTGCCGTCTGCTATGTGCATCTCGACTGGGTGGGCCACCACGAAGGTCACGACACTCAGGGCTATTACGACTGCCTCAGCATGCTCGACAAGCAGGTGGGACGCATCATCCAAGCCACGAAGGATGCAGGCATCTACGACGATACGATATTCATCATGACTGGCGACCATGGTGGCGTAGACAAGGGTCACGGAGGCAGGACGCTTCTCGAGCTTGAGACACCGTTTGTCGTGTCGGGCAAGGGAGTGAAGAAACTCGGCGAGATCGACGATGTCGTGATGCAATACGACACGGCTGCAACCATTGCCGAGGTGTTCAACCTGAAACGCCCGCAAGCATGGCGCGGCGTGCCAATATATAGCGTTTTCAAATAAGGAAACATAAATCAAAAGCAAGAAAAGGCCGGACAGCTGATGAGCTATCCGGCCTTATTGTTTTTTCGATTCCCGTAACGCTGTCACCGACTATTCGCTGCCTGACCTGTGCTGCGTTTTCCTACCATTTTAAGGGCGTAGAGCATCACGACGATGTATCCTGCGAGCGGCAGTACGAACGGAAGAACGCTGTTCGTGCTGTCGGCTATGTATCCCATGAGCAGGAATGCGCAGCCTCCGATGGGTGTCATCATCAGCAGCGACGACGCGCTCTTTGTCAGCGACCCGAGGTCTCTCACGGCGAGCGAGAATATTGTTGGGAACATTATCGCCTCGAAGAGGTAGTTCATCACGAGTACCACGACTGCCACACGTCCGAGGTCCATCAGCACAATGAGCATGCATGCCACCGTTCCTGCGGCGCACCATGCGAGCATCACCTCGGCACGCACAAACCTCATCACCCACGACCCGATGAAGCGCCCCACCATGAAGATGACGAGTGCAAGCGATATTATTCGCGATGCACCGAGGTCGCTCATCCAGCCTTCGGCAGTGACGAAGTTGACGAAATAGCTGTTTATAGATATTTCTGCCACTTCGTAGGCCAGCAGTGCCATCAGTCCGAAGGCGAAGAGGTGGTTTTTCATCACTGCTGCCACTCCCCTGCCCTTCTCTTCTGCTGTCGCGTCGGCAGCATCGTCGGCGTGGCTTATCTCGGGCAGGTCAACACGGCTGAACACGAGGGCAATGGCAAGTACGATCACACCCATCACGGCGTATGGCACCACCACGCTTCCGTTCTCGCCTCCGTCGTCGCGGGCGAAGAGGAACTGCCCGACGATCAGCGTTGCCATGAAGCATCCCATGCCGTTGAACGTCTGCGAGAGGTTGAGTCGGCTCGATGCTGTCTCCCGCGGTCCGAGTTCGGTGGAATAAGGATTTGCTGCCGTCTCGAGGAAGGTGAGTCCGCAGCCTATCACGAAGAGTCCTGCGAGGTAGGCATAGAAGCCGGCGGCTTCTGCGGGTATGAATGCTAATGATCCGAAAGCGAAAAGAAGCAGTCCGAAGACCACGCCCCGACGATATCCGTGCCTGTTGATGAACACTCCGGCAGGTATGGCCATCAGGAAATAGCCGAAATAGGTTGTCACCTGTATGAGTGCCGACTGCGTGATCGATATGTCGAGTGTGTTTTGGAAGTGCTTGTTGAGCACGTCGAGTATGGCACGTGCAAATCCCCACAGGAAGAACAATGTCGTTATGAGGATGAACGGCACGAGGTATTGTCGCGTTGTCAGACTGCCTTTCGATTTCTTCATATTAGGTGTGTTCTGTAAATTCTGTTTTTATTTTTATGTGATGGTATTCATACCTATTTACTTTCTCCTTCGGACATTCGTCCTCAGAGAGTAAAAGAAATGACCCCACCATTAGGGAATGATACTAAAAAAAGGGCGGATGAACTATCCGCCCCTCCAAAAAATTACAAAAAACTATTTTTCCTCTTTTGCTGTGAGGCATTTCCAGATGCAAGCAGCGAGAGCACCGCCTGCGAGTGGAGCTACTATGAACACCCAGAGGTCTTTGAGTGCCTGTCCGCCTTCGAAGAGAGCAGGACCGATAGAGCGTGCCGGGTTGACAGATGTGCCTGTGAAGTTGATGCCCACGAGGTGGATAAGGATGAGCGACAGACCGATTGCCAGACCTGCAAAGTTGTTTGTTGCGCCGTTTGTCTTGCTTGTTGCACCGAGCACTACGAGCACGAACAGTGTTGTCAGCACGAGCTCTACGACGAAGCCGTTGAGCACGCCGCCGTTACATGCGTTAGCACCTGTCTTTGTGCCGACAGCAAGTTCGGGAGCTGTCTGTACGATTACGAAGAGACATGCTGCGGCGAGAATGGCGCCGATAACCTGGAAGAGCATGTACATTGCGCATTCCTTAGCGCTCTCCATGCGGCCGCTCAGGTATACTCCCAGTGTGATGGCGGGGTTGATGTGGCAACCGCTGATGCCACCGATTGTGTAAGCCATAGCTACTACTGCAAGTCCGAATGCTACGGCTGTGCCTACTACTGATGCAACGTCGATGCCACAATTGAGGCTCACTGCTGCGCCGCATCCCAAGAATGTCAGAACAAATGTTCCAACGAGTTCTGCTAAATACTTTTTCATCTTGTTATAGTTTTAAGTTAAACAAATCTCTTACTTCCGGGGGCTATATTTTGCCTGCACAAATGCAAATTTAACAAATTATCTGCACTCTCCAATATTTATAACGTTTTTTTTCGGTTTTTATTATATAAAAAATTCTCGCCGTTCAACTTTTTTCCTTACATTTGCGTAGTTTATAGAAACAATCTAAAGCTCTACAACATGAAAAGATTCTTTTTTATCGTTCTGCTCTCTCTTGCCGCGTCGTTCAGGCTGTCGGCTGCCGAGGGCGACTCGCTGCGAATCCTGTGGATTGGCAACAGCTACACCTACTTCCACGACCTGCCCCAGATAGTGAAGGACATCGCCTCGTCGCAGCGCATGCGTCTGAGCACGACCACCGTCCTGAAGGGCGGCGAACAGCTGTCGGGCCACCTGAAGAACCCGCGACTCGTCAGTCTGCTGAAGAGTGGAGGGTGGGACTACGTCGTCGTGCAGGAGCAGAGCACGCTGCCGTCGCTCGCCACAGAGGACGTGATAAAGACGACATACCCTTACGCTCACGCCATCGACAGCATGGCGAAGGCCGGCTCGCCGGGGGTACGAGTGATCTACTACATGACGTGGGGCCACAAGTATGGCACCATCTACAAGACCGACTACGAGCCTGCCCACCACTACACGACGATGCAGGAGCGACTGAAGACGAGCTATCTCGAGATGGCCTACAAGAACCAGTCGTGGTGCGCACCCGTGGGGATGGCGTGGAAAAAGGTGCGCGATGAGCACCCGGAGATTCAGCTCTACGAAGACGACTGCACCCATCCGTCGATAATGGGTTCCTACCTCGCGGCCAACGTCATCTTCACCACCATCTTCCAACGGCCATACCAGACGGGGGTGAAGTGCGGTATCGCCGACGACAAGGCCGAACTGCTGCAGCAGACAGCACAGCACACGGTGCTGGAAAACCTCCACCTGATAAACATCAGATAACGCCGCCGACAGTGTCTGACTTTGACATTGTCACTATCTGGCTTTGATAGTGTCGCTATCTGGCTTTGACAGCATCGCTATCTGGCTTTGATAGTATCACTATCTGGCTTTGACAGCATCGCTATCTAGCCTTGATAGTGAATACAGAAGATAAAAACAAGGAAATATATGAGTACACTGAAAGCATTTATTCTTACCACCCTTCTCCTTCCTGCCGGCCTTCATGCGGAGTCGCAGGACAGCTACTGGACGCTCGGCGAGGGCAACAGCATCACATGGACATTCGACGGCCGCGCCCACGACGACGACATCGAGATGTCGGGCAAGCGCATGTCGGTGCGCCTACGCTACGGCGTAGACGCACAGGGACGTTTCCACTGCAGCCGCGGCATGGTGTGGCCACTGCTGCGCACAATACCCAACGACACACACGCAAGCCTGATGAGACGGATAGACTGGAACCCGCTCGAGGCGGTGAGAGTAAACAAGAACGCAATCGTCAGACTGGGAGAGAAAGTAGACCATATCACGCTCGACGGCACACTGACCGTGGTGAGCAGTGCGAGAGACATCAAAATCACCCGTTGCATACTGCCGTCGACCGAGAAACCCGCACTCGTAGAGCTCTTTACACTGACGAACGATGGCCAGCGCAAGGCTCGCATAGCAATCGACGACTGGCATCCGACGCTGACGACGCCGGCATCGGAGGGAGTAGGCGGAGCTTATCGGATTGAACAGAAAATCTACGGCAGCACCGTCAGGGAGCTAAATCCGGGCGAGAGCATGTCGTTCTGCGCCGTCACCTCGGCAGTTGTCGACAGCGAACCGACGCCCGCCGTCGATGCCGGCGAAGAGCTGCGGATGCGACAGGAAGTAGTGAGCACATGGCAGCAAAACCTCATCCTCGACACCCCCGACGAGGTGCTCAACCGCATGTTCGCATTCTCGAAGATACGTTCGCAGGAAAGTATCTACCAGACGAAAGGCGGCCCGATGCACGGACCCGGCGGAGAGTCGTACTATGCCGCAATCTGGGCCAACGACCAGGCAGAATACATGAACCCCTACTTCCCGTTCACGGGCTATGAATACGGCTGCCAATCGGCGCTGAACTCGTTCCGACACTTTGCCAGGTTTATGAACGACGCGTGGCAGCCCATCCCCTCGAGCATCATAGCCGAAGGCACCGACATCTGGAACGGTGCCGGCGACCGCGGCGACCAGGCAATGATAGCCTACGGCGCAGCACGATATGCCCTCGCCAGAGGAAGCATCGACGAGGCACGACAGCTGTGGCCACTCATTGAGTGGTGCCTGGAATACTGCCACAGGAAACTGAACAAGGGAGGAGCAGTGGCTTCCGACTGCGACGAGCTCGAGAACAGATTTCCAAGCGGAGAGGCAAACCTCTGCACGAGTTCGCTCTACTACGACGCACTGCTCTCGGCATCATATCTGGCCAAGGAACTGAAACTGGGGAAGAAGGCGGAAAAGAAATATGCCGACGAAGCACGACAGATGGAGAAAAAAATTGAGAGCTATTTCCACCGCAACATACAAGGCTACGACACCTACCAGTATTACGACGGCTGCACGCTGCTCCGTTCGTGGATCTGCATTCCCCTGACGATGGGCATTTTCACCCATGCAGAGGGCACACTCGAAGCTCTCTATTCCGACAAGCTGTGGACAAAGGACGGCATGCTCACGCAGCAAGGATCGACCACCTTCTGGGACCGCACGACGCTCTACGCCCTGCGTGGCGCACTGATGGCAGGCGACACCGAGCGCACACTGAACCACCTGCAGTACTACTCCACACAGCGGCTACTGGGAAGCCACGTGCCCTACGCCATCGAAGCATGGCCCGAAGGCAACCAGCGACATCTCGCAGCAGAAAGCGGACTATATGGCAGGGTGTTCACAGAAGGACTGTTCGGCATCCGACCGACAGGACTGCGCACGTTCACCCTACTGCCACGACTGCCTGAAGACTGGCCACAGATGGCACTACGGCACGTAAGAATCTGTCAGGACAATTTCGACATCGTCGTCCGACGCGATGGTGGAAGGGTGAAGATCGACATAGTAAAAGAAGGAAAAACCGTTACAACCAAAGAGTTTAAGGGCAAGAAGCTGACGATAAGACTCTGAAAAAATCATCCTCAAAGCCCCAAAAAACCAAAACCAAAAACCTAAAAACCTCATAAACCAAAGCCCTAAAAACTTAAAACTTAAAACCTAAAACCTAATTTAGGGTTTTCCCTACTCACGTTTAGGGAAATTGCATTTTGACAAGCCAATAGGAATACTTAACTTTGCAACACAGAAATATAAACCATCAAAAGCTATAAGAAAATGAAGAAGACAGTCATACTCGCCACAGCACTCGTGCTCATCATCAGCAGCTGCGGCACATACACAGGAGCAGGAGCCTACACAGGCACCCATCTGGGCGGTATCCTCGGCAGTGCCATTGGTGGCATATCCAGCGGACCGCGCGGACACGACGTGGGTACTATCGTCGGTATGGCAGGCGGAGCAATCATCGGAGGCGCCATCGGAGCACAAGCCGACAAGAAGAAAGCCGACGACTACGCACAATATAAGCACGACAAGGCCGAAAGAGCCGCTGCACGGAAAGCACGTCAGAACGCAGAATACAACAGCGGCTACGACAACTACGACAGCGGATTCGATGCCACAAACAGCGGCGACGACCGCATCTACGACTTCACAGGCGAGGAGTACAGCGGCGAATATAAAGGCAGCGAGCCGACGACCATGATGCCCAGCACCTCCAGCGTAGAGCAGTTGGCAAGCGCATACACTTACACACCGACCATCGAGATACGCAACGCACGCTTCATCGACGACAACGGCGACAACCGCATCAGCCGAGGTGAGCTTTGCAAGGTGATATTCGAGGTCTACAACCACGGCGAGGCACCGCTCTACGACGTTGAACCCACGGTGATCGACGCCACTGGCAACAAGCACATCTACATCTCCCCGGGCATGCACGTGGAGCGCATAGACCCAGGGCGAGGCATCAGATACACCGCACTCGTGAAGGGCGACAACCGACTGAAAGACGGCATGGTGAAACTATGCATATCAGTCGTACAAGGCAACCACGCCATATCGAAGGTCAGCGAGTTCAACATAACCACGAGCAAGAAATAAGACGCCAAGGCAGGAAAGAAGACCCGCCGGCAACGACATAAAACATCAGAGGGAACCCCACAAGGAGTTCCCTCTGATTGGTTTCTAAACCGGCTAAGATACTATTTCTTATATTCTATCTTTGCAAACACAGGATAGTGATCCGAAGGCATGCGACGGTCGTACTTCCTCATACGCAACTCGCGAGGAGCATTGCCGCTACCATGAGACACGGTTCCCTCCTTCGGAGTCCAGTAGCCATTGGTAAGCACGCCATAACGATGCACCTTGAAGTTCTTCGTCACGAAGATATGGTCGATACGACTCTTCGTGAAACGGTCGGTCTTATAGTCCACAAACGTCCCGTTCTCTGCAAAGCGATGCTCAGCAACGGCATAGGTGTCGTCGAGCAGACCCGATTGCGAGAAGATGGAGTAGATCTCGTCGTTCTGGTCGACATTGAAGTCGCCTGTCAGAATCACAGGAGCCTTCTCTCCGGCAATCTCCTTAATCTTCTGTATCACGAGCTTGGCACCCTCACGACGTGCCACACGTCCGACATGGTCCATGTGGAGGTTGAAGTAGTAGAACTTCAATTTCGACTTTGTGTCCTTGAATTTTCCCCACGTACAGATGCGTGTGCAGGCGGCATCCCATCCCAGGCCGGGCTTGTCGGGGGTCTCACTGAGCCAGAAGTTGCCCGAGTCGAGCAGCTTGAACTTGTCCTTGCGATAGAAGATTGCCGAGTGTTCGCCGTCCTCCTTGCCGTCTTCGCGCGCCACACCGATGTAACTGTACTGCGGCAGACGCTTGAGCATGTCTTTCAGCTGCAGAATCAATGCTTCCTGAGTACCGAAGATGTCGGGCTCCTCAAAGTTTATCATGTCGCAGAGGACAGGACAGCGGCGTGTCCAGCCATTACCTTCTTCCACGTCGTCGCCGTTGGCATAGCGCACATTATACGTGCCCACAAACAGGCTCTGAGCGGTCATCGCGATGGCAAAGGCCATCAGCGTGAGTGTTGTTGAGATGCGTTTCATATATGTTAATATGTTAAATGTTAAATAGTTAAACGTTATTTACTTTTGTTTCCGACTCTCTGTCGTTTTGTCCTTCGTCATCGTTTCTTAGTCTTTCGTCCTTTCGTCTTTTCGTCCTTCGTCATCGTCTTTTCGTCCTTCGTCATCGTCTTTTCGTCCTTCGTCATCGTCTTTTCGTCCTTCGTATCTTCGTTTCCCACCGTAGTCATTGGCACTTCGGGCAGATTGAGCTGTGGCACCATTCCCTCCCAATCGTCGTCGAACTTCAGCATGGGCTCATAGATTTCGAAATCGGGTATATCGAGCTCGAGTTTCTCGTCGATGCGATAGGGCACGTTATCGTCGCCGTGTACCACTTCTACCCTCACCATCGCTATTCCCTGGGCCAGTATGCCCAGCTCGCGAGCTGCTCCCCAAGAGAGATCTATTATTCTCCCGCGGTGATATGGGCCTCGGTCGTTCACACGCACGATGACTTCTTTGCCGTTGGCAGGATTTATCACCTTCAGTCGCGTGCCGAAAGGATACTTCAGGTGGGCGCAAGTGAGGCTGTCGCGATGGAGTCGCTCGCCGCTTGCCGTACGCCGGCCAATGAACTTTTTAGCATAATAAGAGGCTTTGCCTGTCTGCGACTGTGCGTGCAGACTGGCAGAGCCCCACATGAGTATTATAGCTAAAAGTGATAAGACTATTTCCTTTCTCACGCGCTTTCAGTTTCGTTAGACAATGCCCTGCGCCATCATGGCGTTGGCCACTTTCATGAATCCGGCGATATTTGCGCCTTTCACGTAGTCGATATATCCGTCGGCTTCGGTGCCATACTTCACGCACTGCTCATGAATCGACGACATTATATAGTGTAGTTTCTCGTCTACTTCCTGATTGCTCCAGCTCAGTCGCATCGAGTTCTGCGTCATCTCCAGTCCCGATGTTGCCACTCCGCCGGCGTTTACAGCCTTGCCAGGGGCAAAGAGGGTCTTCGTTGCTACGAACTTCTCGGCAGCCTCAGCCGTGCAGCCCATGTTCGACACCTCGGCCACGCAGATAGGATTGTTGGCCAGGATGTGGTCGGCATCTTCGCCGTTGAGCTCGTTCTGGGTAGCGCATGGCATGTAGATGTCGGCTTTCTGCTCCCATGGCTTATGGCCGGGGAAGAATTTCGAACCGGGGAACTCTTCCTCGTATGGCTGACAGACATCGTTGCCAGAGGCACGGAGTTCGAGCATATAGGCAATCTTCTCTTCGTCGAGGCCGGCTGGATCGTAGATGTATCCGTCGGGACCGCTGATGGTCACGACCTTTGCTCCGAGCTCCGTCGCCTTCTTGGCAGCGCCCCATGCCACGTTGCCGAATCCGGAGATGGCGATGGTCTTGCCCTTTATCTCTTCACCGCGGGTGGAGAGCATGTGGTTGACGAAGTATATGGCGCCGTAGCCTGTGGCTTCCGGACGTATGCGTGAGCCGCCGAACTCGAGGCCCTTGCCGGTGAGCACGCCCTGGAACTGGTGGGTCAGCTTCTTATACATCCCGAAGAGGTAGCCTATCTCGCGTCCGCCGACTCCAATGTCGCCTGCCGGCACGTCTTCGTCGGGACCGATATGGCGATAGAGCTCTGTCATGAATGCCTGGCAGAAGCGCATCACCTCGGCGTCGGAACGACCGCGGATGGAGAAGTCTGATCCTCCCTTGCCGCCGCCCATGGGCAGGGTGGTGAGAGCGTTCTTGAATGTCTGCTCGAATCCGAGGAACTTCAGGATCGAGAGGTTCACCGACGGATGGAAACGCAGTCCGCCCTTATATGGGCCAATGGCGCTATTGTACTGCACGCGGTAACCAAGGTTGACGTGCACTTCGCCGTTGTCATCGGTCCATGGCACGCGGAACGTGATTATCCGCTCGGGCTCGACAAGGCGCTCGATGAGCTTGGCCTTCTCAAACTCGGGGTGCTGGTTGTAAACGTCTTCGATAGAGAGCAGCACTTCGCGCACTGCCTGCAAATACTCTGACTCGCCCGGATGCTTGCGCTCCAGGTCTTGCATGATTTTCTCTACATTCATAGTAGCATTGTCTTTTTTGTAGATCTGTTATTTTAATTGTTTGAAAACTATATGCCTGACGGCTTATTGTCAAAAGATTAT
This sequence comes from Prevotella sp., assembly GCA_017477435.1. Lineage (GTDB taxonomy): Bacteria > Bacteroidota > Bacteroidia > Bacteroidales > Bacteroidaceae > Prevotella. The sequence continues at coordinate 18,623 of JAFUVV010000042.1, read as the reverse complement.
ACAAAAGTAAGTCTTTTCTTTGTCACCTCCAAATAAAACGCCGGAAATTTATAAAAAAGCAAATTGTTTCACGGAAAAAGGGCTATGAAAACACCCCCCGAAAAAGGCTGTTTTTAACTTCTCTTAACGCACGAGAGTGCGATAATTTCAAAATAGAAATCGCGCGGCCGAAAATACGCGAGTTTTGAGCGCTTTTCATAAAACACTGTAATGCAGCCGGTTACCAAGAGACAGGTCGCCACGACATCGGAAAAACACCCGTTTTTGCACCAAAAAAGGCAAAAAATGGCCTTTTTTTGCCTCGGTAGAAAGCCTCTTTGATGGCATTAGAAAGGCTCTTTAATGGCATTAACCCATTGGGTTGACCTCGTCAAAGAGGCTCTTTAATGAAAAAAGGGCATTTTTCCACCCTCGGCGATACATTTTTTTCTCTATTTTCCCCATTTTTCTTAAATGGACTGAGTACAAATAAGACCACCGCCGAGAACACCAAAAAAATGTTTCACGCACGTTTTTTTACGCAAAAACACCTCCCGATTCTTGTTTGTCTGTATTTTTTCTTATATTTGCGACATAAAACTGTTCAAATGCAACACAACTGTCATCGTTTCTTATTGTTTGTCGTTCTTGCCCTGTTCTTTTCATCGGGCAATGCTACAAGCCGCAGGTCGCAAAAGCCAGGAAGCCCGTCGAACCCCATCTCGCTATCATCGCTTCTCGAAGAGATGATGGACCGCCGGGCTGTCACCGAGTTTCCTGCTCCGTTCTACCAGACTGCTCAGACGACCAGCTACGACCGCCGCTCGGTTGCTCCCGACGTGCCTGGGTGGTATGGCAACGAGGACGGACGGGGATTTATTCGCACTGAGCAGAATAATGGCCGCACGGAGCGCGTACTCTTCGACGAGGAAGGGCCCGGAGCAGTAACACGGCTGTGGATAACGACGAGCGACAAGCAGGGCACGCTGAGGTTCTACTTCGACGGTGAGCAGGAAGCGAGCGTCGTCATACCGGCTTTCGACCTGAACATGTTCCCGATTCCTATGGGCAAAGGTCTGATGTTCAACCACTCGCGATATAGCACCGCCACCCACGACCGCGGCGGAAACACCAGCTATCTGCCAATGCCATACGCGCGGTCGTTGAAGATAACACTCGAGGACGGCGATACGGAACTAAGAATTGTGCGCTATTATCAGGTAGGCTTCCGTCGATATGAGGCGAATACGGCAGTGCGGTCGTTCACGCTCGAGGAGATGGAACAATGTCGCACAAAAATGGAGAAGGTGAATGTACAGCTGCTCAATCCCAGGCCATACGGAAAGGGGAAGGTTAAGAAGGCAAAGATGACAGGGACCAACTCATTGACGATAAACCGCCGGAATGCAGCGATATACGGGATAAACCTCCGACTCAGCGATGAGGCACGACAGCATTATGCCGACGTCATGAACAAGACTAAAATACAGATACTCTTCGACGGAACGCAGTGTGTAGATGTCCCACTGTGCGACTTCTTCGCCGGAGGAAGGGATGGCGCAGAGCTGAAAGGCTGGTACACCGACTGCGATGGCGCGGGGACAATGCACAGCCGATGGATAATGCCGTTCCGACAGAAGGCCGAAGTGAGGTTCAAGTGTCAGGGCGAGGTGCCGTTCGCAGGCGACGTGGAGATAATCACCGACCGCAACGCCCGCACGCCGAACACACTCTACTTCCACGCCTCAGGCCACGAGGAGCAGACCGTCAGCGTAAGCAACAAGTTCAACACGCTCGAAGTGTATGAATGGAACTTCGCCACGATACGAGGGCGAGGGGTGTACGTAGGCGACGTCCTTGCAGCGAACAACAGGCTGAGAGCACGCACCGACGACACCGACGACAACTACTGGAAGGAATGGTATGGCGAGGGCGACGAGAAGATATGGATAGACGACGACCGCTTCCCATCATACCACGGCACAGGGACAGAAGACTACTACAACTGCTCATGGTCGCCCCCGGTGCCAACCATGCTGACACCCTACGGCGGTGTACCGCGAGTGGACGACGTGAAGGGCAACCGCGGATGGATGACGTGGCAGAGAGTAAGACTGCTCGACACCATGACATTCCGAAAAGGCATGAAGTTCAACTTCGAGATAGAAGGATGGTCGATGGGACAGATAGACGTAAGCAACTCATATTTCTGGTACGGCGACCTGAAAAAGTGAAAAGTAAAGAGTGAAAAGTATAAATAGCAGACAATAGAATGAGAAGCAACATCCCAGAACAGTGGAACAAATTCATACTGAAGGATGTGACGTTCGTCAATCTAATGATGCGCCGCATCTACAACGTACTCATCGTGGCAAACCCCTACGACGCGTTCATGCTCGAAGACGACGGCCGCATAGAGGAAAAGATATATAATGAGTATATGGAGCTGGGCCTTCGCTATCCGCCTACGTTCACGCAGGTGAGCACGGAGCAGGAGGCCGAGGAGGTGCTCAGCAAGACCAACATCGACCTCGTCATCTGCATGCCCGGCAACGCCGACAACGACGCCTTCAGCATCGCACGGAGCATAAAGGCACGGTTCCCCGACATACACTGTGTGGTGCTCACACCATTCTCCCACGGACTAACACGGCGCATGGAAGACGAAGACTTGTCGATATTCGACTACGTGTTCTGCTGGCTGGGAAACACAAACCTCATCCTCTCGATCATAAAACTCATCGAAGACAAGATGAACCTGGAGCACGACATCCGCGAGGGTGGCGTGCAGATGATACTCCTCGTGGAGGACAGCATACGCTTCTACTCGAGCATACTGCCCAACCTCTACAACTATATCCTCCTGCAGAGCCAGAGATTCTCCACCGAGGCTCTCAACCGACATGCCGCCACACTGCGCATGAGAGGACGGCCGAAGGTGGTGCTCGCACGCAGCTATGAGGAGGCAATCGACGTATATAAACGCTATTCGCAGAACGTCCTCGGAGTCATCAGCGACGTCAGGTTCCCCATGAAATCATCACCCGAGAAGTCTACCTATGGCAGCCAAGTGGAGAAAGACTCAGAGGCAGGACTGAAACTGCTGCGGGCCATACGCGCCGACAACGAATACGTGCCGCTCATCATGGAAAGCTCGGAGGCCGACAACCGCGCCAAGGCCGAAGCCGAAGGATTCCGCTTCGTAGACAAGAACTCGAAGAAGATGAGCCTCGACCTCCGGCATATCCTCGAAGAACACATGGGATTCGGCGACTTCATTTTCCGCGACCCGCAGACACACGAAGAAGTAATGCGCGTAAGCTCGCTGAAAGAACTGCAGGACAACATCTTCAAGATTCCACGGGAATCGATGCTCTATCACATCTCCCGCAACCACATGAGTCGCTGGCTCTCGGCAAGAGCAATATTCCCCGTGTCGGAATTCTTGAAAGACGTCACATGGCACAAGCTGCAGGACGTCGACGCACACCGCCAGATCATCTTCGACGCCATAGTACAATACCGCCACATGAAGAACATCGGAGTCGTGGCTGTGTTCGACCGAATGAAGTTTGACTCCTACTCCCACTTCGCACGCATCGGCGAAGGATCGCTCGGAGGAAAGGGACGCGGACTGGCCTTCCTCGACAACATTGTGAAGATGCACCCGGAGTTCCAGCAGTATGAAGGAGTGAAGGTACAGATACCGAAGACCGTCGTGCTCTGCACCGACATCTTCGACCAGTTCATGGAGCAGAACAACCTCTACCCCATCGCCCTGAGCGACATCCCCGACGAGGAAATCCTCTCACACTTCCTGCAGGCACAGCTGCCCGACGAATACATCGAAGACTTCATCACCTTCTTCGCCGCCACACGCTCACCCATCGCCGTGCGCTCGTCGTCGCTGCTCGAAGATGCCCACTACCAGCCCTACGCAGGCGTCTACAGCACATACATGATACCCTATCTCGACGACCACGACGCCATGCTACGCATGCTCGCATGTGCCATAAAAGGCGTCTACGCGTCGGTGTTCTACCGCGACTCGAAGACCTACATGTCGGCCACGAGCAACGTGATCGACCAAGAGAAAATGGCCGTCATACTACAAGAGGTGGTAGGACATCAGTACGGCAACCGCTACTACCCGAATTTCAGCGGAGTACTGCGCTCAATAAACTACTATCCCATCGGCGACGAACGCTCCGAAGAGGGCATAGCATCGCTCGCACTCGGACTCGGAAAATACATCGTCGACGGCGGACAGACACTGCGAGTGTCGCCATACCATCCGCATCAGGTGCTACAGACAAGCGAGACCGACACCGCACTGCGCGAGACACAGACGCAGTTCTATGCACTCGACCTCGACCGCGTGGGCACCGACTTCAAGGTTGACGACGGATTCAATATATTGAAACTGAAAGTCAGGGAAGCCGACCGCGACCGCTCGCTCAACTACATCGCCACTACCTACGACCCCTACGACCAGGTCATTCGCGACGGCATCTACGAGGGCGGACGGAAGATCATCTCCTTCGCAGGCGTACTCCAGCAGGGAGTGTTCCCCCTACCAGAACTCCTGCAGCTGTCGATGAAGCACGGAGCAGAGAGCATGCGCCGACCTGTTGAGATTGAGCTCGCATGCAACCTGAACAACGACCGCACCGGAGAACTATATCTGCTGCAGATAAGGCCCATCGTCGACACAAAGCAGGTGCTCAACGAAGACCTCACGCAGATAGCCGACGAACGTTGTCTGCTACGCTCGCACAACTCACTCGGACACGGAGTGAATGACGAAGTGACAGATATTGTCTACGTAAAGACCGACGAAAACTTCTCCGCACAGAACAACCCCCTCATCGCAGAAGAGATAGAAAAGATGAACCGCCAGTTTGCAGCAGAGAAACGCGGATACATTCTCATCGGCCCGGGACGCTGGGGATCGAGCGACTCGTGGCTCGGCATACCTGTGAAGTGGCCACACATCTCGCAAGCAAGACTGATAGTGGAGACAGCACTGAAGAACTATCGCGTCGACCCAAGCCAGGGCACGCACTTCTTCCAGAACCTGACATCCTTCGGAGTGGGATACTTCACTATCGACGAAAACACGGGAAGCGGCTTCTTCCGAAAAGAACTACTCGATACAACGGAGGCCATAGAAGAGACAAAATACCTCCGCCACGTACGGCTCGACCACCCACTCACAATCATGATGGACGGGAAAAAACAAGAAGGAGTGGTACTCACAGACAGCCAGAAGTTGACGTAAATCAATAAAAGGAAAGAAATTAGCAATTGAATTCAAAAATAGTTGCAGCACGATGCAAAAACACCTACCTTTGCATCGTGTTTTTCATGGTATTAGATTTAAGGTTAACAAAGATTGGGACTCGGCGGAGCCCCATTTTTTTTGCCCATAAGCCAACTGCCCCATAATTACCTGCCCAAAACCGATTCTTCCGCTCATCCCTTTTCCTTGCACCCCACACAAATGCCTCGCCTTTCCCTACTCCATCCTTCTTGCGCTACTCACAAATGCCTCGTCTTTCCCTACTCCATCCTTCTTGCGCCACTCACAAATGCTCCACAGCCTTCATGCGCATCAACTTTTGCAACTAATAAAACCAGCAATAAATAATTTTGCTAGCAAAATTTCGAATAGGAAGCCTCTTTAATGACATTAGATGGGCTCTTTACCAGAAATTTTGCTAGCAAAATTTTCACAAGGCAATTAAGGAGTATAATACTTAACGCCCGAAAAGGAAAGCACGGAAATAAAGGTGAAGAGTGTTGGTAGTATGATTATTGATTCTTTCTACCGTTGCATACCTAAAGGCACACACTCAAAATCCCCATTATAATATGTTAATGCTCGCAAATGAAATCTAAAGTTCTGCTCGATGATGCCCCTGCGGGGAGAGCAGAGAACTATGATTGACTGCTTGCTGATGAGCTTGCGAATAATTAAGAGGATCAACGAAGTTAATCCGTTATTCCGTTTTATTTCTTCTCCAGCCAGTCGAGGTGATAGACATCGTTTATCGCATCACGGATGCGGTAGAACTCGGTAGCGGCAGCCTTGTTCTCCTCCTTCGTCTTCGACGGATCCTGAACGGGGGCATACATTATCACGTTGTTCACTATCTCGTCCTTGCTCAGCTTCAGTGCCTCCACCTGGTCGTAAAGTCCCTGCAGCTGCTTGCGCACCTTGTCAGACACCTTCTCGTCGGCTATCATACTAATCAGCTGCGCCTTCTCCATGTCATCACCCTCGCTCAAGCGAGTAACCAGCGAACGTATGGCAAGTTGGAAAAAGTCGTCTGCTTTCAAATAATCTGATTTGTACAGATTATAAATGATGGCAGTATTCTGTTTTACGGCTCCACTACTAAGCAAACCGCGTCTTTCCATTTCTGCTGAAATGTCGTATATTTTATTCAGCGACCATTCGTTTTCTACTTTTTGTTTATAATACCAATCTGTAGTATTTCTTTGTATTGCATTGTCGAAGTCATTCAGCGTTTGTATAGCATGACGGTCTTTGTATGCTTCATCTTCTTGGATAATAGACCTACCAAGGTTGTTTCGGAAAAATAGTTTTGATATATATTGTTGTGTATTCGAGTATTCAAGCTTTGCCTTATCGCTATATCTTTCTTTATCATAGAGCATTGACGAAAGTAGGAGACCAAGAACATTTGTCTTTGTGTTTAGTATATAGTCAGATGTATCTCTGGCTCCAATACTCAATGCTTCATGGGCTTCTGTGAAACGACCATCAGAAATAAGCATTCGTGCATATTGATCGTTTATTTCTGAACTGATAGGATAAACAGCATATACATTGGAAAATTTTTCAAGTAGCTGTTTATATTCTTCATTTTTCATCCCAGAAGGATATTTTGTGGGATTATTGATAAATCTCTTAACTTTACGAAGAGGAGACCCAATATAACTTGGCATGTAATTAGTGTCAAATAGATTGATGTATATATTTAAATCTTGCCAAATAGAAATATATCTACCGTTAGACATGGCAGGAGTCCATTCTGTTTTGCTCAGAACACGATAAATCTCCTTCTTAAAAGAATCAAGAACATTTTTGTTATAAACTTCCAATCCCTTAACCTTTCCTTCTGAAGATATTAAAATTTTACCGCGTATATTTGTTATAACTTCATGTTTCATCTGGTCTATAGGATATATAATATTGTTTGTCATATATTCATCTAGACTGTTGGCGTTTCCGTTCTTTGAGTTTGCAAACATTGGCACTTGATCTATTTGAATCTGATTAGCATCCTGCGCACAGACCAGCAACGGAAATAGCAAAACTGCGAAAAGGGAAAAAATTGTTCGTCTCATATTCATTCTGGTTTTTAGTGGTTAAATAATGTCGTTATTTCTTGTTTTTTGGGGTGTTATGTGATTTTCGTCATACATTCCGCTGCAAATATATTAGCATAAAATAATAATACCAAATTTTTTCGCAGGAATTTTTCTACACTTTTTCTACACCTTACCGAGGGGGGGGGTAATATAACGTACTGAATATTAGTAAGTTATATGTATTAGTTAAAAATGCATAACGGAGCTTGTTTTTATCCGCTTTCACTCACATGGGCACATTTATAAGGAAAAGTGGTGTACAACAGCAGACACGGAAGGTTGGATTGTTCTGGCTGGGCAGGAATCACGAATGGGTGATAATACAAAAAAGTCTCCACACCTTTGTGCGGAGACTTTTCTATTGACAGCTTTTAAAAAAGCAAAAAATTATTCAGCCTTTTCTTCCTCAGCAGCGGGAGCTTCGACAGCTGTCTCTTCAGCTACGGGCTGCTCAACAGCCTCGGCTGCAGCTTCCTCAGACTTCTTCTTACCACCACGGCGTGTGCGCTTGGCGGCTGCCTTAGGAGTCTTTGCCATGTTCTCGTCGAAGTCAACGAGCTCGATGAATGCCATGTCGGAACCATCGCCTGGACGGCTACCGAGCTTGATGATACGTGTGTAGCCACCGGGACGGTCGCCCACCTTTGGTGCTACGACTCCGAAGAGTTCCTTGATAGCCTCCTTGTTCTGCAGGTAACTGAATACTACACGGCGAGAGTTGGTGGAATCGTCCTTTGACTTTGTGATAAGCGGCTCTGCGTACTTCTTGAGAGCTTTGGCTTTTGCGAGGGTCGTAGTGATTCTTTTGTGCATGATCAGCGAGATTGTCATGTTTGCAAGCATGGCAGCGCGATGGTCTGCAGTACGGCCCAGATGGTTGAATTTCTTATTGTGTCTCATTTTTGTCTTTTTGTTTAAAAGGAACTTAATTATGCATTAATATTATTCCTTCTCTAATTTATACTTTGAAATATCAGTTCCAAACGACAGATTCAGACTCTCGAGCAAATCATCAAGCTCAGAAAGCGATTTCTTACCAAAGTTGCGGAACTTGAGGAGGTCGGTCTTGTTATACTGCACAAGATCGCCCAGAGTCTCTACATCGGCAGCCTTCAGACAGTTGAGCGCACGGACAGAGAGGTTCATATCGGTGAGCTTCGTCTTCAGGAGCTGGCGCATGTGGAGCACTTCCTCGTCGAACTCTTCGTTGTTGTCCTGATCGGGATTCTCAAGTGTGATCTTCTCGTCGGAGAACAACATGAAGTGATAGATGAGGATCTTGGCAGCTTCCTTAAGCGCATCCTTCGGGTGTATGGAACCATCCGTAGTCACTTCGAGCACAAGCTTGTCGTAGTCGGTCTTCTGCTCGACACGATAAGGCTCTACCGAATATCTGACGTTGCGGATAGGGGTGTAGATTGAATCGATTGGGAGAACGTTTACATCGGTGCAGAACTCGCGGTTTTCCTCGGCAGGCACATAGCCACGACCTTTGTTCACTGTGAGATCAATCTGCATAGATGCTTTGGAATCCAAATGACAAATCACCAAATCAGGGTTTAACACTTCAAATCCAGTCAGATACTTACCTATATCACCTGCTTTGAATTCTGTGGAATTCTCTACGGTGATACTAACTTTCTCGTTCTCGAATTCTTCTACTACTTGCTTGAATCGAACTTGTTTGAGATTCAAGATAATGTTGGTTACATCCTCTTTCACTCCAGGGACAGAAGAGAATTCATGCTCCACGCCAGCAATCTTAATAGTATTGATGGCATATCCCTCAAGCGACGAAAGAAGAATGCGACGGAGGGTGTTACTGATGGTAATACCATAGCCATGCTCCAGAGGACGAAATTCAAACTTTCCGAACTTGTCGTTGGCTTCCAACATTACAACTTTATCGGGTTTTTGAAATGCTAATATCGCCATTAATTTAATGATTTGATTAGTTCTTAGAATACAATTCTACGATTAACTGCTCTTTGATGTTCTCTGGGATGTCGGCGCGCTCCGGAATATGGAGGTACTTGCCGCTCTTTGAGTTCTCATCCCATTCGAGCCAAGGATACTTACTGTGGTTGAACCCAGCAAGAGCTGCTTCGATGACCTCGAGAGACTTTGCTTTCTCGCGCACACCGACAATCTGGCCTGGCTTAACCGAGTAAGAAGGAATGTTCACAACTTTACCATCGACAACGATGTGACGGTGGCCTACAAGCTGACGAGCAGCAGCACGTGTGGGAGCGATACCGAGGCGATAGACTACATTGTCGAGACGACTCTCGAGCAACTGCAGAAGCACCTCACCGGTGATACCCGACGACTTAGCTGCTTTCTCAAACATATTACGGAACTGACGCTCGAGAACACCATAGGTGTACTTAGCTTTCTGCTTCTCTGCCAACATGACACCATACTCAGACTGTTTTCTGCGGCGAGTGTTGCCATGCTGTCCAGGAGGGAAGTTTCTCTTGGACAAAACTTTGTCGGGGCCGTAGATGGGTTCACCAAAACGGCGTGCAATTTTAGATTTCGGACCTATATACTTTGCCATAATATTTGTTATTTAGGAACAGGCTGTAAGTTTCTTTTGCCATCAACCTTTTTCCTATTTGATGAAAAATGTTTATTAGAATTTATACCTTACGACGCTTTGGAGGACGGCAGCCATTGTGTGGCAGTGGTGTGACATCGACGATCTCGATCACTTCGATACCTGCGCCATGGACGGCACGGATAGCAGACTCACGGCCGTTGCCGGGACCTTTCACGTATGCCTTCACCTTGCGGAGACCAAGGTCGTAGGCTACTTTTGCACAATCCTCGCCTGCCATCTGAGCTGCATAAGGAGTATTCTTCTTTGAACCGCGGAAGCCCATCTTACCGGCCGACGACCAAGAGATGATCTGACCTTCGCTGTTTGCCAAAGACACGATAATATTGTTGAATGAGCTATGAACATGAAGCTGTCCGACAGCGTCAACCTTCACATTTCTCTTCTTTGTGACTGTTTTCTTTGCCATAATCTTTAAGCTTTAAATTTTGATCTTTAAACTTTAAACTTACTTAGTGGCCTTCTTCTTGTTTGCAACAGTCTTCTTTTTACCTTTGCGGGTACGAGCATTGTTCTTTGTGCTCTGACCACGAACGGGAAGACCATTACGATGACGTACACCACGATAGCAACCAATGTCCATCAGTCGCTTGATATTGAGCTGGACCTCACTGCGGAGATCACCTTCAACCTTATATTCAGCGCCGATAATTTCACGGATCTTGGCTGCCTGGGCGTCAGTCCACTCGTTGACCTTCAGGTCGCGGCTAACACCAGCCTTGTCCAATATCTTTGCTGAACTACTTCGACCTATACCGTAGATATAAGTCAATGCGATTTCGCCACGCTTATTCTGGGGCAAATCTACTCCAACAATTCTTATTGCCATTGTTAAATGATAATTTTGAAATTTGATTAATGAAATGTTAATGGTTAACCCTGACGTAACTTGTACTTAGGGTTCTTCTTGTTGATAACGAACAGACGACCTTTGCGACGAACGATCTTGCAGTCGGGTGTACGTTTCTTTAATGATGCTCTTGTCTTCATATCTTTAGTGATTATTTGTATCTGAAAACGATTCTTCCTTTCGTCAAGTCGTAAGGGCTCATCTCGACCTTTACCTTGTCGCCAGGGAGGATTTTAATGTAATGCATTCGCATCTTGCCGGATATGTGAGCAATAATCTGAACGCCGTTCTCAAGTTCTACGCGGAACATTGCATTCGAGAGTGACTCGAGGATTGTTCCGTCCTGCTCTATTGCAGACTGTTTTGCCATAAGTGATGTTTTTAGTTTTCTTTCTGTGAATGTTCTATTTCGTCAAATGTAGATAAAATCTCAACTTTTCCATTATGGATGGCAACGGTGTGCTCAAAATGGGCTGCTGGCTTGCGGTCGCGGGTAATGATGCTCCACTTATCGGGAAGCAGCCACACCCGACGGTCGCCCAGCGTTATCATCGGCTCTATTGCTATGCACATTCCGTCCTTGAGAGACGGACCATCGCCCTTGGTTCCGTAGTTAGGTACAGGCGGGTCTTCGTGCATCTTGCGACCGATACCATGTCCCGTGACTTCTCTCACTACGCCATAGCCTTTTGACTCGCAATGAGTCTGGATGGCATAAGATATGTCGCCAACATGGTTGCCTGCAACAGCTTGCTTGATTCCTAAATATAAGGACTCTTTTGTTGTCTTCAGCAGTAGTGCAATCTCCGGGGAGACGTCGCCTACGGGGAAGGTGTAGCAACTGTCGCCGTTAAATCCATTGAGAAGTGTTCCACAGTCGATGGAGATGATGTCGCCATCTCTGAGAACGACCTTCTCGCTGGGTATTCCGTGAACTACGACATCGTTAACTGATGTACATATACTCGCCGGAAAAGGGCCTCCATAAGGATTAGGAAATCCCTTGAAAGTTGGTATCGCACCATGGTCGCGAATGAACTCTTCAGCAATTCTGTCGAGTTGCAGGGTCGTCACCCCCGGCCTTATGTGCTTTGATAATTCTGCTAAAGTCGCACCGACGAGTCGGTTGGCTTTTCGCATCAAATCGATTTCATCTTCCGTCTTCAGAAATATTTTCATTCCGAAAGACTTGGATTAGTATGCTGATACTCCTGCACTGCGCGTGCGACCGGAATTCAGCAGACCATCATAGTGGCGCATGAGCAAGTGGCTCTCGATCTGCTTGAGAGTATCAATGACGACACCGACAAGAATCAGAAGCGATGTTCCTCCAAAGAACTGAGCGAATCCTTGCTGCACATCCAACAGACTTGCAAGAGCTGGCATGATAGCAATGAAGGCAATGAAGAGAGAGCCGGGCAATGTGATGCGCGACATCACAGTGTCGATATAGTCGGCTGTCGGCTTTCCTGGCTTGATACCAGGAATGAAACCGTTGTTGCGCTTCATGTCTTCTGCCATCTGTGTCGGATTGAGCGTAATAGCTGTATAGAAATATGTGAAGGCGATGATCAGTATCACATAAACCACATTATACAGCAAACTACGGTTATCAGTCAACTGCTGTACAATCGACGATGCCCCTTCTGCCTGGAAGCGGATGAATGTCAATGGGATGAACATCAGAGCCTGAGCAAAGATGATTGGCATCACATTGGCTGCGAAGAGCTTCAGTGGGATGTATTGGCGTGCACCGCCATATTGCTTATTGCCTACAAGTCGCTTAGCATACTGCACAGGCACCTTGCGTGTCCCCTGTGTAAGCAGGATTGCAGCACAGATGACAGCGAAAAGTATCAGAAGTTCTGCAATGAACATGATGATACCACCACCGCTGACAGCCTCGAGTCGAGAGGTAAACTCCTGAGCAAAAGCCTGTGGGAAACGAGCAATGATACCGAGCATGATTATCAGCGAGACTCCATTGCCGACGCCCTTGTCTGTAATGCGCTCACCCAGCCACAGAATGAACATGCTACCAGCAGCCAAAATAATTGTTGCGGGCCACATGAATGCATTCCACGATATGCCAGAGGCAAGAGCCTGACCAGCCTGATACTTAAGGTTCATCAGGTAGGCCGGAGCCTGGAAGAAGAGGATAATCACGGTGAGTATACGTGTATACCAGTTGATCTTCTTTCTTCCGCTCTCACCTTCACGCTGTCTCTTCTGGAAATAAGGAACAGCGACGGCGAGCAGCTGCATGACGATAGAAGCCGAGATGTAGGGCATAATACCAAGTGCAAATATTGACGCATTGGAGAATGCACCACCTGAGAACATGTCCAAGAGCGACATCAGACCACCTGCGGTCTGCTGCTGCAGATTCTGCAATGCTGCAGGGTTAATACCTGGAAGTACGACAAACGATCCGAATCGGTAGATTGCCGTAAACAACAATGTTATGAGGAGGCGCTGACGCAGATCCTCAATCTTCCAACAGTTCTTCAGTGTCTCAATAAACTTTTTCATTTACTTAGATTATAGTTGTGTTACCACCTGCTGCCTTGATAGCTTCTTCTGCTGTCTTCGAGAAAGCATTTGCCTCTACCTCGAGCTTCGCAGTGAGCTGACCCTTACCGAGAATCTTCACGAGTTCTCTTCCGTTTGTCAGACCTGCTGCCTTCAGTTCAGCAATACCAATCTTTGTTAAGCCCTTTTCGTCGAACAGCTTCTGAAGAGTAGACAAATTGACTGCAAAGTATTCTTTGTGGTTGATGTTCTTGAATCCACCTTTCGGCAAACGACGCTGCAGAGGCATCTGTCCGCCTTCGAAGCCAATCTTTCTCTTATATCCAGAACGTGCCTTGGCTCCTTTGTGTCCACGTGTAGACGTTCCGCCGAGTCCAGAACCTGGGCCACGACCGATGCGACGACGTGAATGTGTTGAACCAGCAGCTGGTTTCAAAGTATTTAATTTCATAATATCTACTTTTAATAATGTTAATCTACTATGGTTACAAGATGATGAACTTTCTGGATCATGCCACGGAAAGTTGGAGTATCTTCAACTTCAACAACCTGCGAGATTTTGTGAAGACCAAGTGCTTTAAGGGTTGCTTTCTGATCCTTTGGCGCACCGATTTTACTCTTAATCTGTTTTACTTTAATTGTTGCCATTTCTTTACTCTAATTATCCGTTAAACACTCTGTCCATACTTATGCCGCGTGCGCCAGCGATGGTGTAAGCATCACGAATCTGGCTCAGGGCAACTATAGTAGCCTTCACAAGGTTGTGGGGATTCGAAGAACCCTTCGACTTTGCAAGGACATCCTTCACACCAGCACTCTCAAGCACGGCACGCATAGCGCCACCAGCTACGAGTCCAGTACCAGCTGCTGCCGGCTTCAGGAATACGCGTGCACCACCGTAGTGGGCTTCAATCTCATGAGGAATAGTACCTTTCAGAACTGACACTTTCACAAGGTTCTTCTTTGCAGCCTCAGTGCCTTTAGCAATTGCTGCTGTCACCTCGCCAGCCTTACCAAGACCATATCCGATGATACCATTACCATCACCTACAACGACGATAGCAGCGAAAGTGAAGGTACGTCCTCCTTTTGTAACTTTTGTCACACGGTTGATTGCGACCAGACGATCTTTCAATTCAACGTCACTATTTACTTTAATTGTATTCATTGCCATAATCGTTTTAGAAATTAAGTCCACCTTTGCGAGCTGCATCGGCAAGTTCCTTCACTCTGCCATGATACAGATAGCCATTACGATCGAATACCACTGCGGTTACACCTGCAGCAATTGCCTTCTGTGCAACAAGTTCGCCGACCTTCTGTGCCTGCTCCTTCTTTGGCATCTTCTCGAGGCCGAGTGATGATGCAGAAGCGAGAGTTGTACCGGTCACGTCGTTGATAACCTGTGCATAGATCTGCTTGTTTGAGCGGAACACGCTAAGGCGTGGACGCTCTGCTGTTCCACTGACATTCTTGCGAATGCGGAACTTTATCTTAATTCGTCTTTCTACTTTCTTTGTTGTCATAATCGTAAATAATTTAAAATTACTTAGCTGCTGCCGTCTTACCAGACTTTCTGCGGATAACCTCGCCCTGGAAGAGGATACCTTTTCCTTTATAAGGCTCCGGCATACGGAAAGAACGAATCTTAGCACAGATGAGTCCAAGAAGTTGCTTGTCGCAAGACTCCAGGATGAGAAGAGGATTCTGGTTTCTCTCCGACTTCGTCTCGACCTTCACTTCGCTTGGGAGCTGAATGAAAATTGGATGAGTGTAACCGAGAGAGAACTCGATCAGGTTTCCTTGATTTGACACGCGGTAGCCAACGCCTACGAGTTCAAGAGTCTTCTTGAAACCTTCACTTACGCCGACGACCATATTGTTTACCAATGCGCGATAGAGTCCGTGGAAAGCTTGTTTCTGCTTATAGTTCACTGGGCTGTTCTCGTCGATTTCAAACGTTATCTGACCATCTTCGACTTTCATCTTAACAGATGGGTCAACCTTCTGCGACAGTTCACCTTTCGGGCCTTTCACAGTAACGACACCGTCCTTGTCCTGGTTGATTGTAACACCAGAAGGAATATTAATCGGCAATTTTCCTATTCTTGACATAATGAAATCCTCCAATTAATAGACGAAGCAAAGAACCTCACCACCGATCTTGAGGTCGGCAGCCTCCTTGTTTGTCATTACACCCTGAGACGTTGATATGATAGCAATACCAAGTCCGTTAATAACTCTCGGCATGTCTTTATAACCTGTGTACTTACGAAGACCAGGTTTCGACACTCTTTTGAGAACTCTGATCGCATTCTCGCGTGTTGCGGGATTGTACTTAAGGGCGATCTTGATTGTTCCCTGTGGCCCATCCTCAATAAATTTGTAGTTAAGGATATAGCCTTTCTCGAAGAGGATCTTTGTAATTTCCTTCTTCAAGTTAGACGCAGGAATTTCCACGACACGGTGATGTGCCATGATTGCATTTCTGAGTCTAGTCAGATAATCTGCTATTGGATCTGTCATAATATAAAATGATTTAATTAATCGGGACTCCCCCGACAATATTAAAAAAAATATCTCTTACCAGCTTGCCTTCTTTACGCCAGGAATCAGGCCTGCCGAAGCCATCTCACGGAACTGAATACGCGACAGGCCGAACTGACGGATGTATCCCTTCGGACGTCCTGTTATCTTACAGCGGTTGTGAAGACGGATAGGATTTGCATTCTTTGGAATGGCCTGAAGTTTACGAGCAGCCTCGTATGCTTCTGCCGGATCATCGGTTGTTGCAATAACCTTCTTAAGGGCAGCACGCTTCTCAGCATAACGGGCAACGAGCTTCGCACGCTTTACCTCGCGGGCTTTCATTGATTCTTTTGCCATTGTATTAATCGTTTTTAGCGTTCTTGAATGGAAGACCGAATGCCTTCAGCAGTGCATAACCTTCTTCGTCTGTGTTAGCAGAGGTAACGAATGTTATGTTCATACCCTGTATGCGGTCTATCGAATCGATATTAATTTCCGGGAAAATGATCTGTTCCTGAATACCAAGTGTGTAGTTACCACGACCGTCGAACTTTGTCTCAATACCTTTGAAGTCGCGAATACGTGGCAATGCAATGCGCACCAGTTTCTCGAGGAATTCGTACATGCGCTCACGGCGCAGAGTAACCATCACGCCGATTGGCATCTTCTTACGAAGCTTGAAGTTTGCAATATCCTTCTTAGAATATGTTGCAACTGCCTTCTGGCCTGCGATTGTTGTGATCTCGTTCACAGCAACGTCGATGATTTTCTTGTCCTGTGTGGCATCGCCAAGTCCCTGATTGATGACAATCTTCTTCAGGACAGGAATCTGCATTGACGAAGAGTAGTTAAACTGCTTCTGCAATGAAGGAGCAATGGTCTCCTTGTATACTTTCTTTAATTGTGCTGTATCCATTACTTAATCTCCTATCCTGACTTTTTAGCGACGCGTACTTTCGTACCATCTTCCTTTACCTTGATAGCTACGCGGGTTGGATCTCCCGATTTCGGGTCAACCAGCATCAGATTTGAAATATGAATAGGAGCTTCCTGCTTGACAATGCCTCCCTGAGGATTCTTTGCCGATGGCTTTGTGCTCTTCGATACCATGTTTACACCTTCAACGATGGCACGCTGCTCCTTCACGAGTACCTTAAGCACCTTGTGAGGAGTCTTGCTTCCTTTAATCTTGTAATTGTCCTTACCGGCAATGACAAGAACCATGTCACCTTTCTTTATATGTAACTTACTCATTCCTTTAAGATTTTAATAATTAAAGAACCTCAGGTGCCAAAGAAACGACTTTCATGTTTACGGCGCGCAATTCGCGTGCAACCGGACCGAAGATACGGCTACCGCGCAACTCACCTGCATTATTCAGCAGCACGCAAGCGTTGTCGTCGAAGCGGATATATGAACCGTCGGCGCGACGTACTTCTTTCTTTGTGCGTACAACCAAAGCCTTAGATACTGCACCTTTTTTCACATCGCTTGTAGGGATGGCGTTCTTGATAGCAACAACAATCACATCACCCACGCTGGCATAACGACGGCGGGTGCCACCCAGCACGCGGATGCAGAGAGCCTCGCGAGCACCGCTGTTATCAGCTACTATAAGTCTTGATTCTGCTTGTATCATAATTACTTAGCTTTTTCGATTATTTGAACTAATCTCCATCTCTTTGTCTTACTCAAAGGACGGGTTTCCATAATAAGCACGGTATCACCGATGTTGGCCTCATTCTTTTCATCATGAGCATGGTACTTCTTTGTCTTCTGGACAAATTTACCGTACATGGGGTGCTTCTCTTTGAACTTTGCTGCAATAACAATGGTTTTATCCATCTTGTTGCTTACAACGACACCCTGTCTTACTTTTCTTAAATTTCTTGTTTCCATCTGGACCATTGTTATTTATTAAGTTCTCTCTGACGAAGTTCTGTCTTCATTCTGGCGATATCACGACGAACGGCCTTAATCTGTGATGGATTCTCAAGTGGAGAAACAGCATGGTTGAGCTTCAGTTGTGTAAGCTGTGCCTGTGCATTCTCTAACTTCTCTGCCAATGCAGTAGCGTCAAGTTCTCTTACTTCTTTTGTCTTCATAGCTTAAGCGTTTTTATCGTAATCACGTCTAACAACAAATTTTGTCTTCACAGGAAGTTTCTGTGCACCGAGGCGGAGAGCCTCTTTAGCAACTTCGAAAGGCACGCCTTCCACTTCGAAAAGGATGCGTCCTGGTGTCACTGGTGCCACCCATCCTGCTACGTCACCTTTACCCTTACCCATACGCACGTCGGCTGGTTTACGGGTGATTGGCTTATCAGGGAAAATGCGAATCCAGACTTGGCCTTCACGGTTCATGCGACGGTTCACTGCCACACGAGCTGCCTCAATCTGGCGGCTGTCAATCCACTTGGCGTCCAGCGTCTTAATGCCGAAAGAGCCAAAGGCCAGCTGCGTACCGCGGTGAGCGTTGCCTTTGTTGCCACGTCCGTCCTGCGGTCTTCTATATCTAACTCTCTTAGGTTGTAACATGATAGCTTCTTACTTTAACGTTTATTAATCTTGTTGCGGAATCTTATGCCACCGTTTTTAAGATCGCCGTTAGAGCGGGCTGCGCCCTTCTCCTGGGTGAAGTTAGGAGCCAAGTCTACCTTTCCATAGACCTCACCACGGCAAATCCAGACTTTCAGACCTAACAGGCCAACCT
>JAFUVV010000041.1 GCA_017477435.1 Prevotella sp. | reverse complement strand
CGGCGGAGAACTGAATGTCACCACGGGTGGCCCTGCATTATTTACATTTGCCGACGTGGAGTTTAAGGAAAACGTGAAAGTATCGTTAGAGTGCACCGACGTCTACAATGGAATGATAGGACGCAAGTTCACGGCCGACGGCAACTTCCCGACCATTATCATGTCGGGCGAGGGTACCGAGGTGAAGGCCAAGGGCGGCACGCAAGGATCAGTATTGAACTTCCACGCACTGAACTTCAGCGACGGCATCGGCATCGCCGAGCCTACGGGAGCAACATTTGCCGAGGACTACGGAGTCGTGAAAGACAACAGGATAGTAGCTGGCGAGTGGGTGGTGTTCAAGAAGACCGGCAGCAACTACGACCTCAACAACGACGGGAAAGTATCGACAGCCGACATCCAGATTATCATCAACGAGATGAAGAAGGCCCAGGCCTCGCAGAACATGTCGTACGACCTCAACGGCGACGGTAAAATCAGCACCGCTGACATACAGGTGATTATAAATGAGATGAAGAAATAAAGGACAGCCCACCCCTAACCCCTCCCTGGGAGGGGAACGAAGGACGAAAAACGAAGGACGAAAAGACGAGGGACGAAAAAACGAAGGACGAAAGGACGAACCAACGGTCACCGTGCGGAGCGGAAGGTAAAAACGAAGAGTCTTACGCAGAGAATAATGTAAAATGCGAAAGATAAAATCCCCTGCGGATGCAACTCCGCAGGGGACTTTCGTTATGGTCATAGCTGCGGCAAATCAAAAAATATATTAATAATGTGGCTAATAAATATTTTTTGCCTAATTTTGCAGTCTAATTACGAAAAGACAAATTATTTGATATGGAGAAAATGACAAATCTCAATAAGAAAAAACGCATAGAGTTTAGTCTTGTGTATCGAGACATGTGGCAGAGCTCAGGAAAGTTTCAGCCACGCAAAGACCAGTTGGAACGCATTGCTCCCGTGATTATCGAGATGGGCTGTTTCGCCCGTGTGGAGACCAATGGCGGTGCCTTTGAGCAGGTGAATCTGCTGGCTGGTGAGAATCCTAACGATGCCGTGCGAGCATTCACGAAGCCGTTCAACGAGGTGGGCATAAAGACCCACATGCTCGATCGCGGCCTGAATGCATTGCGTATGTACACAGTGCCCGACGACGTGCGCCGACTGATGTATCATGTGAAGCATGCTCAAGGAGTGGACATCCCCCGTATCTTCGACGGATTGAACGATGTGCGCAACATCATCCCGAGCATCCGCTGGGCCAAAGAGGCAGGCATGACTCCGCAAGGCACGCTCTGCATCACCACATCCCCGGTGCACACCCTCGAATACTATACCAAGATTGCCGACACGCTCATCGAAGCTGGTGCCGAAGAGATATGTTTGAAAGACATGGCCGGCATCGGACAGCCCGCATTGCTCGGTCAACTCACCAAAGCAATAAAGACCGCCCACCCCGAAGTGCTCATCCAGTATCACGGACATTCAGGCCCGGGACTCTCGATGGCAAGCATCCTCGAGGTGTGCAATAACGGTGCCGACATCATCGATACAGCCATCGAACCCCTCTCATGGGGAAAGGTGCATCCCGATGTCATCTCCGTGCAGAGTATGCTGAAGAACGAAGGTTTCGACGTGCCAGAGATAAACATGAACGCCTATATGAAGGCTCGCTCGCTAACTCAGGAATTCATCGACGATTGGCTCGGATATTTCATCAATCCAGGCAACAAGCAGATGTCGAGTCTTCTGCTCGGCTGCGGACTGCCAGGAGGCATGATGGGATCGATGATGGCCG
The DNA here is from genome assembly GCA_017477435.1 of Prevotella sp. Lineage (GTDB taxonomy): Bacteria > Bacteroidota > Bacteroidia > Bacteroidales > Bacteroidaceae > Prevotella. The sequence continues at coordinate 29,065 of JAFUVV010000041.1, read as the reverse complement.
ACCTCGGTGGCATCATGGGTACGATAAACAACATCCGCCGCAAGCGCGGCGAAGAAGAATTGTCGACCGACGACATGCTCGTGAAGCTCTTCAACGAAGTGGAATATGTTTGGCCGCGTGTGGGCTATCCACCGCTCGTCACCCCGTTCTCGCAGTATGTGAAGAACATCGCCCTGATGAATCTGCTCACACTCGAGCAAGGCAAAGGACGTTTTGTGATGATGGACGACGCCATGTGGGGTATGATACTTGGCAAGAGTGGAAAGATTCCAGGTACTATTGACCCAGAACTTGTGGAGCTTGCCAAGAAGCAAGGCCGCGAGTTCACCGATGCCGATCCGCATACATTGTTGAAGGATGCCCTCGACGACTTCCGCAAGGAGATGGACGAGAACGGATGGGAATATGGGCCCGACGACGAGGAACTCTTCGAGCTGGCCATGCACCCCGAGCAGTACCGCAACTACAAGAGCGGGCAGGCAAAGAAGAACCTCCTCGCCGATATACAGAAGGCGAAAGATGCCAAGCTCGGCGCAAAGATGACTCCTGAGCAGCTTGCCGAGTTCAAGCATGCCAAGGCCGACGCCGTGGTGGCACCGGTAAAGGGACAGGTGATCTATGAGTTCGGTGGCGACGGCGAAGCTGAACCTACTGTGGAGCCATACATAGGACAGGAATTTGCCGAAGGCGATACCCTCTGCCATATCCTTGCGCCATGGGGCGAGTTCGTAGAGGTGAAGGCAGCCATGGGCGGCAGACTCGTAGAGGTGAATGCCAAGCGCGGAACGAAGGTGCAGAAGGGCGACGTGCTCGTCTACATAGAGCGCAACGCCGAGTAATAACCCTCAGTCCATCGGAATCAGAAATGGATTACAATGCCATTATCGACAAATATTACGGAGCAGCCGACAGCAAGCTGAAGGATCTGCTCATCGACCATAGCCAATCTGTAACGCAACGTGCGTTGCAGATTGTTTTTATGCATCCAGAGTTCGACATCGATGCCGATTTCATTGAGGAAGCCGCTATGCTCCACGACATTGGCATCCTTCGATGCAATGCCCCCGGGATATTCTGCACAGGTACAGAGCCTTACATCTGCCACGGGATACTCGGAGCCGAGATGCTTAGGGCAGAAGGCTATCCGGAGCATGCCCGAGTGTGCGAACGACACACAGGAGCAGGCATCAGTCGCGAGGAGATCGCAGAACAAAACCTGCCGCTGCCCGATGGCGACTATCTGCCCGAGACCATAGAGGAGAAGATAATATGCTATGCCGACAAGTTCTACTCGAAGAGCCGTCCCGAGACGGAAAAGACCTACGAAGAAGCCCTGCGCAGTCTTGCAAAATTTGGTGAGGCTGGCGTGCAGCGATTCAAGGAATGGCACGAAATGTTTGAACTGGAAAAGTTAAAATAACGTAATATCAAGGCGGATATTTTTTAATTGAGTATTTTTGCAGATTGTATGAGGAATAGGACCCTGACATTTATCATGCTGTTTGCCGTCGTGATGATGATGGCAAACACGGTCAGTACCTATCCCCGAAACTCATTCCGTTCATATCATATCGCCCTTTCCGATAGCGACAGCCTCGGGAAGATGAAGCCGATAACGGTTGACAGCACCATTAAAAACGCTGTCGACACGGCAGGCATGGATTCGCTCGAGCTGGCCATTCTGAGGTATAACCAAGCCGTTGACGACTCCATACGCCTCGACTCCATCAACCGGCAGAAGAAGAGCGGAATAGATTCGCCTGTGAAGTATTCGGCTGAAGATTCACTCGTCTATGATGCCACGTCGAAGAAAGCCTATCTGTTTGGTAAAGCAAACGTCGATTACCAGAACTATAACCTGCAGAGCGAACAGCTCTACCTGAGTCTCGACAGCAGCATGGTGCACTCCACCGGAGTCTATGCCGACTCCACTCATACCGAGCTCACGGGCACTCCGGTGTTCAAGATGGGGCAGGAGACATATGAGAACGACACCATCTCGTTCAATTTCAAATCGAAAAAAGGACTCATCACCAATGTCTACACTGCCCAGGAAGACGGATTCCTCAGCAGTAAGATTGCGAAGAGGACGGATGATGGCGTGATATATCTTGAGCATGGCCGCTATACGACGTGCGACGCTGAACATCCCGACTTCTACATTGCCCTCTCGCGAGGCAAGGTGCGACCGGGAAAAGATGTCGTGATGGGACCGGCATACCTCGTCGTGGCCGATGTACCGCTGCCGCTTGCCATTCCCTACGGGTTCTTCCCGTTCACGAAAAGCTATTCGAGCGGATTCATTATGCCGTCGTATGGCGACGAGAGTACACGCGGATTCTACCTCAGAGACGGTGGATACTACTTTGCATTGAGCGACAAGTTCGATCTGAAAATCCTTGGCGAGATCTATACGAAGGGATCGTGGGGGCTGTCGGTCGCATCCAACTATCGTAAGCGATATAAATACAACGGCAGCTTCCTCTTCAACTATCAGAATACAAAGACAGGCGACAAAGGACTTCCCGACTACCATAGGGAGAAGAGCTTCAAGATGCAATGGAGCCATCATCAGGACTCCAAGGCGAATCCTAACAGTTCGTTCTCGGCAAGCGTCAACTTTGCCACCACCAGCTTCGAACGCAACAATCTCACCTCAATGTACAATCCGCAGGCGATGACGCAGTCGACGCGTACGTCGTCGGTGAACTGGAGTACGACCTTCTCGAGCATAGGGATGACTCTCGGACTCAATACCAACATCACCCAGAACATGCGCGACTCAACGCTCGCCATCGAGCTGCCCGACCTGAACATCAACATCAGCCGCATCTATCCTTTCAAACGGAAACATGCTGCAGGCAATCAGCGATGGTATGAGAAAATCTCTTTCAGCTATACCGGGCGAATGTCGAACTCTATCGACACAAAGGAGGAGAAGGTGATGCATGCCAATATCATCAAAGACTGGCGAAACGGAATGCAGCACACTGTCCCCATCAGCGCCAGCTTTACGTTGTTCGACTACCTGAACGTGACGCCGCAGTTCTCGTTCACCGACCGAATGTACTCGAACAAGATAATGAAATCGTGGGACACAGAACGACAGACAGAGGTGAATGATACCACATACGGCTTCTATAATGTTTACAACTGGGATCTGTCGCTCTCACTGTCGACGAAGATGTACGGATTCCTTTATCCAAACAAGAAAATCTTCGGCGACAAAGTGCAGGCCATCCGTCACGTCCTATCCCCGACGGTATCCGTCTCCTACGCTCCCGACTTCAGCAATCCTAACTATGGCTTCTGGGACAGCTATCAGAAGACTGACGCCGACGGAAACGTGACGCTCGTAGAATATTCTCCATATCAGCACTCACTATATGGCATGCCAGGCCGAGGACAGTCGGGCATAATAAACATGTCGCTGAGCAACAACATCGAGATGAAAATACGCTCCGACGAAGATTCCACAGGATTCAAGAAGATAAGCATCATCGACGAACTCGGACTGAATATGTCGTACAACACCGCAGCAAAGGATCACAAATGGAGCGATCTGAGCATGAACATCCGACTGAAATGGTGGAAGAACTACACATTCAACCTCCGTGCCGTCTTTGCCACATACGCTTACGAGCTTGATGAATCCGGACGTCCATACATCGGCAACCACACCGAATGGGGCAGGGGACGCTTCGGACGTTTCCAGGGAATGACGCAGAACTTCTCCTTCACGCTCAATCCCGAGAAACTGCGTAAATGGTTCGGACACGAGAAAGAAGAAGACGTCGAGCTCGAGGAAGACGACGAGGGAATAGATCCCGACATCGAGACAAATATCGACGAGGACATGGTGCAGGGACAACGTGCCGCAAAGCGGAAAAAGACAAAAGGCAAGGCCATGACCGACGACGATGGCTACATGCTCTTCTCTATGCCTTGGTCGCTCACGATTGGCTATGGAATATCGATGAGAGAGAACACAGGAGGAAAGTTTAACACCAAGAGTATGCGCTATCCCTATAAGTTCAGCCAGACGCTCAACCTCAGTGGAAACGTAAAGATCAGCGACGGGTGGAACATAAGCTTCTCCAGCGGTTACGACTTCGAGAACCACGACATCAGTATGACCACGGCCTCTCTCCGCCGCGACCTCCACTGCTTCAGCATGTCGTGCTCCGTGGTGCTCGCTCCATACACAAGCTACAACTTCACGTTCCGTTGCAACGCCTCCACACTGACCGATGCACTGAAATACGATAAGCGCTCCGGCTACAGCAACGCAGTGCAGTGGTATTGATTAATGCATAATTTTCAACTTTAACTTCGTTGGTTTTTGTCGCGACTCGGCATAGAGCAAGCTCTCTGCTCCCGCTGCTTCAAAAATTCACCTTAAAACTGAAAACTCAAAACTTAAAACTGAAAACTTTGATCTACGATTTTGACAAAATCATTGACCGTCGTGGTACTAACGACGTCAAGCACGAACTTCTCGTCGACTATTTCGGTCGCAACGATCTGCTGCCCCTCTGGGTGGCCGACATGGATTTCGAAACACCTTCGTTTGTCCGCGATGCTGTCGCAAAGCGGCTGCAGCATCCCGTCTGTGGCTATAGTGTCCTGCCAAAGAACTATTGGGATGTAGTTGGCCAGTGGATAGAATCCCACCACCAGTGGCGCGTGGAGACAGAGTGGATGCACTTCATCCCAGGCATCGTAAAAGGTATAGGCCTCGCCGTGAATGCCCTTACCAGTCCGGGCGACAAGGTTGTGATACAGCCTCCCGTCTATCATCCCTTCCGCATCGTGCCGGAGAGCTACGGGCGTGAGGTGATCTATAACCCGCTTATCCGCCACGACGACGACAGCTACGAGATGGACTTCGAGGGCCTTGAGCGCATCTGCGACGACCGCACACGCCTCCTTATCCTTGCCAATCCCCACAACCCCATCGGCATCTGCTGGAGCAGAGACACTCTCGTGCGTCTTGCCCGGTTCTGCTACGACAGAGGCATAATCGTCATCAGCGACGAGATCCACTGCGATATGGCCCTCTTCTCCCACAAACACATTCCATTCGCAAGCGTCTCATCTGAGGCTGCTGCAGTGAGCATCACGTTCCAGGCACCCACGAAGACGTTCAATATGGCAGGCATGGTCTCAAGCTATTCCGTCGTTCCTTCGTCGGAACTGCGCCGGAGATTCTATTCGTGGATTGACGCCGGCGAGCTCGCCGCACCGAACATGTTCTCTCCCCTTGCCACCGTAGCCGCATTCACCGAGGGCGAGGAGTGGCGAAGGCAGATGATACACTACGTTGAGCAGAATGTCTTGTTTGTGGAAGACTATCTTCGTAGCTATATCCCGCAGATCACTTGTGTTCGTCCTCAGGCCAGTTTCCTCGTGTGGCTCGACTGCCGCGGGCTGCACGTCGGTCACGACCAGCTCATCCACCTCTTCGTCGACCGCGCCCATCTTGCTCTCAACGACGGAGCAATGTTCGGTGCACAAGGCAATTGCTTTATGCGGCTCAACGTCGGAGTTCCGCGCGCCACACTCGAAAAGGCACTCGACCATCTGCACCAAGCATGTGAGAAAGCAGAATAAGCAGGATAGGGTAAGAGAACAGAATTGGAATCCTGATAACAGTACAAAGGCTTTGTACTCTCAGTTCAGAGTCTTTGTACTGTCGGTACACGGGCCACGTATCGGGAGTGCATGGCTCGCGTACCGTTGGCGAGGAGTTGAATAGGAAAGAATAGGGTGTGGTGTCCCCCTTCTTATTTCTTCGCGAGGTTATAGTTGTAGTATTCTTTGCGGCCTGTTATGTCTTCCACGGCTTCAAGGAATGGCGGCATTTTCACGTCTTCGTTGGCAGCCACACCTTTTGTCTCGAGTATCATGAGTCCTTCAGGCACTTTATATTCGTCGAGTTCGAAGAATTGTCCTTTCCAGATGAAGCTGCGGCGCGTCTTCTCTATCGTGCGGCGATAGGGGTCGGCTTGTTGCAGCATGGTGATGTAGAGATTGCTGTTTATCTGCTGCTCTGTTTCTATCTGTTCGCTCACCGACACGCGTTTCTTCGAGTTGAGCAGATATACGGGTTTCCCGTTCCACACACGTTTGCGCAGCCTTACTTCGCTGTCGGGGTCGGCCACGAGGTATGTCTGTGTTATCTCGCTCTCAGTATATTCAGGTATTTCTCCCGTGAGGCGGACGATGTATTTGCGTTCCTCTTCTATCTGCGACGGCAGTGCGAGCACGTTTGATATCTCTTTCAGCACGCGCTTTATCTTTGCGTCGAAGTCGTCGTGGTTGTTGATTACTCGCAGATGCGAATGTCCTGTCCATGCTCCGATCACTTTTTTGTCGAGCATGCGAGCTATCTGGAGTCCTTTTTCGTCGGCGGGCTCATTGCGGCTGGCATTGTTGCTCGTGGTGTAGAACTGCTCTGCACCATCGGCAGCAGAGACGAGGTGGAGCACGGCGTCGTATCGCCCACGCAGTTCGGCAGTGCTGGTGCCCACGGCTCGGGTGATGTCTTCCCACATCTCTTTCGACATGTAGGCTGAGATGTCCATCGTGCCGCGGTCGCATACGATGATGCATGGTTGCGAGCAGGCCTCGGCCATGCGGAGGAATTTGTCCTCGAGAGCAAGCTGCACCTCGAGGGTTGCCTTCTCGCCTTCATAGAAGAACTCGCGGTTGGTGGTCAGATAGTCCATGCCTGCCTGAGTGAACATTGTCGGTACTTCGGGGATGGTGAACACTTTGAAACCGAGGCTGGAGAAGTGTTCAATCACTTTCACGAGTGCTGTTGTCTTACCTGCGCATGGGCCGCCGGTGAGTACGATTCTTGTAATGTTGCTGTTCATTGGAGATTGAATAATGATGATTGGTTGTGGAGTGAGACATGCTTTGCAATCTGTGAGCCATTCTCTTGCGTTACATTCCTGCGTTCAGTTGGTCTCGTTTGTAATCGACAAATCTCTTATTTATTTAAGTTTCTGAAGTTAAGAAGTTAAAGTAGTTATCGGCTTTCGGCCTAAGAAGTTAAGCCAATTGTAGAGGTATTTGAATATTTGCACCTCTGCTACTGCTCAAACTATTGGCTTGACTTCTTAACTTCAATAACTTCTTAACTTCTAAAATTTAAGTCAATCTGTTATTTTGTCAGAATCCGCCTCAAGTCGTCTTCTTCTCCTACGAGCCATATCTCGTCGCCTGTTTCGAATATGTGCGATGGTGAGATCATCGTGAGGCTTTCCTTGCCTTCCTCGAGTCCTATCACCATGCACCCGTATTTGTCGCGTATGCCGCTCTCGTAGAGTGTCTTTCCGATGAAGGGGCTGCTGGGTGAGATGATTATCTTGCGCAGTTTCATCTCGCGCATTTCTATGTCGGGATCGTCGGGGATGGTCTCTGTCTTCATGGCTCGTCCGAACTGTGCCAGCTGGTCGTCGTCGCCGATGGCCTGTATGCGGTCGCCGGGGAACACCACGGTGTCGCCGCGGGGGATGTTTATGCGTTGCCGGCCGCGCATGATGCTGCTCACGTGTACACCGAAGCGTGTGCGGAATTGCAGCTCCTGCAGTGTCTTGCCAGCCCATACCGATTCTTCGGGTACGTCGAACTCACTGATGTGCAGGTCGCGGTCGAGCAGTCGGCCTTCGAAGAGTGGGCGTCGGCGGCCATGCACCTGAGCTTCTATCTCGCGCGAACGGAGGTTGTTGACGAACATGCGCTCCATCCTTATGCTGCGTCGCTTAAGGCTTCGCGACATGATCATGAGTGCCACGGCCACGACAGCGATGGTGATGATTACGGCATTCTTGAATTGTCCGAGGTGGTTGATGATGTAGAACAGGAATGCTGCTGCGATGGCTATGCGGAGGAGGATGGTGAATATGAGGGGCAATCGGTTAACTCGATTTTCTGTCCATAGTGCTCGGAATTCCTCCGAGTGGTTCTTTTTCATGACCATAGCCCTGAGGAATGGCGAGATGAATATGACGGTCAGCAGTCCGCAGATGGCATTTGCCCACCAGCCTTTTCCCCACGATGGCACCATGTCGCGTGCTATGGGGAGGAAGAAGGTGAACATCAAAGTGATGACGGCCAGCGAGAGAATAGAGTAGATTGCCACGTAGAGGGCTATCTGGCTGAGCAGTTTTTTCCAGTTGCTCTGCTCGGTGTCGGTTGTCTGATGGCTGCCGTTTATTCGGTTCAGTCGTCGTAGCCAGTGCTTGGGCATTTTCTTCTCCAGGAGCTGATAGGCTGGTTCGGCGGCGCGTATCATGTAGGGAGTGAGGAATGTCGTTATCACCGACACGGCCACTACGACGGGGTAGAGGAAGTCGCTTATCACTCCGAGCGACAATCCGAGCGATGCTATGATGAATGCGAACTCGCCTATCTGTGCCATGGAGAATCCGCATCGCATGGCTGTGCGCAGGGGCTGTCCGCTGAGCATGAAGCCTATGGAGCCGAAGATGCTCTGCCCGAGCAGGATGGTGATGACGAGTGTGATGATCGGGAGGGCATATTCTACGAGTATCTTAGGGTCGACGAGCATGCCGACGGACACGAAGAACACTGCTCCGAAGAGGTTTTTCACCGGTTCCACGAGGCGTATTATCTTGTCGGCTTCGATTGTTTCGGCAAGTATGCTCCCCATCACGAAAGCGCCGAATGCGGAGCTGAATCCTACTCTTGTGGATATCACGGCCATCAGGCAGCATAGTCCGATGGCGATGACGATCATTGTCTCGTCGTTGATGAGTTTGCGTGTCGACCGAAGGAATTGCGGGATGAGGAATATTCCCACCACAAACCACAGCACGAGGAAGAATCCTATCTTCACTATGCTTCCGATCATCTGTCCGCCGTCGGGGTTCTTGCCTTGGGCGATGGTAGAGAGCATCACCATCATCACGATGGCCAGGATGTCTTCCAGTATGAGCACGCTCATCACGAGCGATGCGAATCGCTGCTGCCGGAGGCCCATGTCGTCGAAGGCCTTGTAGATGATGGTGGTCGACGACATGGCGAGCATTCCGGCCAGGAATATGCAGTTCATGTCGCTCCACCCGAAGGCATGGCCTACGCCCATCCCGAGTATCATCATCGAGAAGATTATGCTTATGGCGGCGATGACTGGTGCCATGCCCATTTTCAGTATCTTCTTAAACGAGAAGTCGAGCCCGAGGGAGAAGAGGAGGAAAATCACTCCGATGTCGGCCCACGTCTGGATGTTGGCTTTGTCGACCACCGACATCAGGTAGGGCATGTTGGGTGAGACGAGAAATCCTGCTACTATATATCCCAGCACAAGCGGTTGTCCCAGCTTCTTGAACAGCAGTGTGACGATGGTTGCCACGACGAGAATGAGCGCAAGGTCGGTAACGAGGTTCATTTATTATTGGTTGATGGGTGATGGTTGATGGGTGGCGGGTGATGGGTGTCAGTCGTGGTACTTCGCCGTGAGCTCGCAGATTTTCACTATCACGTCGACTGCTTTCTGCATCACTTGTATCGACACAAACTCGTATGGCCCGTGGAAGTTCACTCCTCCTGCAAAAATGTTGGGACATGGCAGTCCCTTGAACGACAGCTGTGCTCCGTCGGTGCCGCCGCGGATGGGTTCCACGCGCGGTGGGACGCCGGTTTCCTGCATGGCTTTCAGTACGATGTCGATCACGTGCATGTTGGGATCGATCTTCTCCTTCATGTTGTAGTACTGGTCGTTGACGTCGGCTTCCACGGTGCCCTCGCCGTATTTCTCGTTCATCTTTGCTGCCTGGGCCTTGATGAAGTCTTTTCGCTCTTCGAATCGGCGGCGGTCGTGGTCGCGTATGATGTAGGAGAGGGTAGCGTTCTCAATGCCCGACTGTATTCCGAGCAGATGGTAGAATCCCTCGTAGCCTTCTGTCTCTTCCGGTGTCTCGTCGGCGGGTAGCATTGCTATGAACTCTGCTGCCAGCCGGTTGGCGTTCACCATTTTGCCCTTGGCATATCCCGGGTGTACGCTCACTCCTTTTATTCTTATCTTTGCCGATGCTGCGTTGAAGTTCTCATATTCGAGGTCTCCCAGGTCGCCTCCGTCCATTGTGTAGGCCCATTCGCATCCGAAGCGCTCTACGTCGAAGTGGTGTGCTCCCATTCCTATTTCCTCGTCGGGGTTGAACGCCACGCGTATGTTGCCATGCTCCACCTCGTCGTGGTCGCGCAGCCAGCACATGGCCTGCACTATCTCGGCTATTCCGGCCTTGTCGTCGGCACCGAGCAGCGTGTGTCCGTCGGTGACGATCAGGTCTTCACCCACGTGGCTCAGCAGTTCGGGAAATTTCTTCGGCGAGGAGACGATGCCCTCCGAGAGCACGATGTCGCCGCCGTCGTAGTTCTCTACGATGCGCGGACGGATGTTTGCCCCAGAGCAGTCGGGGCTGGTGTCGTAGTGACTGATGAAGCCTATCGTGGGGGTCGGCTTCTTTGTGTTGGCCTTCAGGGTGGCGTAGATGTAGCCCATTTCGTCCATCTCAACGTCGGAGAGCCCCTCGGCCTCAAGTTCTTTCTTCAGATACTCGGCAAATATCAGTTGTTTCGCCGTACTTGGTACGCTCTGGCTCTCTTCGCTCGATTGCGTGTCGAACTGTGTATAGTTCAGAAATCTCTTTGTTATATCCATATCGTTTGTGGTTTTTACACCTTATTTTATTACTTGAAGGCAAAGTTACGAAAAAAACGAGTGCAGAACAAAAGAATTTATTTCTTTTTTATGCCGAGTGCGAGTAAACATTACCTTCCCTTCTTCGCTTTGCTTGAAACGGTGACCTACGGTTCTTCATCCGCAAGGATGGAAAAGTTACGAAAAGTCGAGAGTAGAGATTTGTCGAGCGACAGTGAGACCCACTGACCACAGGGAAGTAACTAAAAGAAAAAACTTGTTTTTTTCATTTTGTTTTACCGAGACGCTATAACTTCGACGAAGTCAGAGTTACGAAAAGTCGAGAGTAGAGATTTGGCGAACGGCGGTGAGACCCACTGACCGAAGGGAAGTAACTAAAAGAAGAAACTTGTTTTCCACCTTGTAATACTGATATGCATTTTCATCGGTTCTTGCTTCTGTGGTCAGGTGAAAGCGTCTGCGTTACTATCAAGCCCAGATAGCGATGCTATCAAAGTCAGCCAGCGATAGTATCAAGCCCAGATAGCGGCAGTATCAAAACCAGATACCGGTAGTATCAAGCACGGATAGCGACAGTATCAAAGCCTGATACTGCGGCATGAAAAGCTTCCTGTTTGTCGGATATCGGTAAGATTCACGTGTAATCTCTTATATATTAGTTTGTTAGCATTGCTTTTCTACTCTTTGTGCATGTATTCTTTTCCGGGCTTAAAACATGGATTTTTCCTGCCGTTTTTTGCAAATATTCCGTCTGACTCGTTTTTTTCTGCTTCGCATTTTTTGCAATAGGCAGTTTTTTTGTATATTTGTGGTCGCGGATGCGATCTCGTCCAGACCGTCTGCCGCAACAAAAAGAAAAATACACCCGAGAATATGAAAAGACACGTTTTGCTTCATCTGTCGATGCTCGTCGGCTGCCTTTCAGCGCTTGCCTCGCAGCCTGCCGACGACGGAAACTACTACCGATTCACCCAACCCCTCTACGGAGCCGCCTACTACGCCGAGTATGCCCCCACCGACCGTCTCGACGAAGACATCCGCCTTATGAAGGAGGCTGGGCTCAACGTCGTGCGCATCGGCGAGAGCACATGGTCGCTCTTCGAGCCGCAGGAAGGGCAGTTTGAGTTTGCATGGATGGACCGCATCATCGACCACATGCACAAGGCCGGCATCAAGGTCATCCTCGGCACGCCTACCTACAGCATCCCCGCGTGGATGGCGCACAAATACCCCGAGGTGCTCGCCCACACGACGAAGGACGTGCAGCGATATTACGGCATGCGACAGAACATGGACCTGAAGAACCCCGTCTACCTCCGCTTCTCAGAGCGCATCATCCGCAAGCTCATGGAGCGCTACGCACAGCATCCGGCGGTGATAGGATATCAGGTGGACAACGAGGCCGACTCGCGATTCATTGACAATAAAGACTATTTCGAAGGCTTCAAGCAGTACATACGCCAGGAGTTCAACGACGACCTCGGCGAGCTCAACCGCCGGTGGGGACTCAACTTCTGGGGAATGAACATCAATACCTGGGACGAATTCTACGACCGCAAAGGCGTCACCAATCCCGCATATATGCTCTGGTGGGAACGGTGGAACCGTAAAGTGCTCTCCGACTTCATCAACTGGCAGATCGACATCGTCAACGAGTACCGCCGCCCCGAGCAGTTCGTCATGCACTGCTTCATGCCCTACCTCTTCAGCATGGACCAGGTGGGAGCATTCCGGCAGATGGACTATCCGGCCATCAACGTCTACTACGACCGCCAGGACCGGCAGGACGGAATGAAGATATCCTATTTTGCCGACTTCGTGCGACCCATCTCCAACCACCACAACTTCATCTGTACCGAGACGACCGCCCAGACATCCTCGTCGTCGAGCAAATTCCAGAACCCGCCCTACGACGGCCAGCTCCGTCAGAACATGTACGCCTTCTTCGCCAACGGAGCCAACATGGTGGCCTACTGGCACTGGGCATCGAACCACTTCGGAGCCGAGACCTACTGCCGCGGACTCATCGGGCACGACCAGCAACCGTCGCGCGTGTACTACGAATTCCAGCGCAATGCCGCCGAGCTCGAGAAGATAGGAAAGCAAATCATAAACATAAAGAAACGCAACCGCGTGGCAATACTCTTTAGCCACGACTCGAAATACGGACTCGAGTTCATGCCCTACGACCCTAACAACTACGACTACCGCGACTACGAAATCTACGAAGCACTCTACAAGCAGAACATCGAATGCGACATCGTCTCCGTCGACAAGCGGCAAGACTTCACAGGCTACGACATGCTTGTCGTCCCGCCACTGTATATCGCCTCCGACGAACTGCTCCGCAAGATCAGCGACTTCGTCCGTCAGGGAGGCGAAGTGGTCATGTTCTACAAGAGCGGCTATGCCGACCTCGACAGCTACGTGCGACCCGTGGTGGCACCAGGACCGCTCACCGACGTGTGCGGATTCACCTACAACGAGTTCTCGTCCATTAGTAAGATGCAGCTAAAGCCCAACGCCATCGGCGCCACCGACAACAGCGTCGACGTGTGGACAGAGTTCCTCCGTCCCACCACAGCACAGCCTCTCGCATACATCGACCACCCCTTCTTCGGACAGTGGCCATGCATAACCGAAAACAGCTACGGACGCGGACACCTCATCTACATCGGCACCATGCCATCGAAAGACCTGCTCCGACACCTGCTCATTCGTGCCGCCGACAGAAAAGGCATTTCCACAGTGGAGAGGCAATACCAGTTCCCCATCATCTTCCGAAACGGCACCACAGAAAAAGGGCAGCCCATACACTACATCTTTAACTTCTCATCCACCCCGCAGACCGTCAGCTATCCCTACGCCAGCAGTACCTCCCTGCTCGACAAGCAACGCCTGACAAAAGACGCCACCGTCACCATCGACCCCTGGGGAGTCATCATCGGAGTGGAGAAGTGAGTAGAATAAATGACATCGATTATTTTAGAATTAACAATATTAAAATATGAAAAAACTTAAATTTTATCTAATCATGATGCTGATGCCACTTCATGCAACAGCTGCCGTAGAAATCAATGGAGTTTACTACAACCTTTCATTGGACGATGCAGTCGCTGAAGTGACTAAAAATCCGAATAAATACACCGGGGCAGTTGATATTCCGGCATCCATAACTTATGATGATGTGGATTATAGCGTCACTTCCATCGGTGATGGAGCCTTTGAGTCAAGTTCAATCACGTCCGTAACTATACCAAGCAGCGTGGCGCACATCGGTAATAATGCCTTTTATCGTTGCTTAGAATTGGTCTCTGTTAATATTAGCAGTTTGGAATCATGGTGCAATATATCGTTCGACACGTCAATGAGTAACCCTTTGACTTTTGCCAATCATCTCCTTTTAAAAGGAGAAGAGATAACCGACCTGATTATCCCCGACAATGTTACGTCCATCGGTGATTTTTCTTTTGGATACGGGACAGGCTTCACATCGCTGACCATTCCAAGCAGCGTGACGAAAATAGGAAACATGGCATTTCAGAGATGTAGCAATTTGAAATCTGTTAAGATTGGTAGTGGAGTGTCTTCAATCGGGACAGGCGCATTTATTCTTTGTAGTGAATTAGAAGGGATAATCGTAGATGAAGAAAACACATATTACGATTCACGAAACAATTGCAACGCTATCATCTCAACAAATAATAACAATTTAGTTTTAGGCTGCAAGAATACAGAAATACCAGAAGGTGTAATAACAATTGGCGACCACGCTTTTTCCAGTTGCAAAGGATTAACCTCTATAGTAATTCCCAACAGCGTAACGCGAATCTATGATTACGCATTTTCTGGTTGTACCAGTCTGTCCTCCATGGAAATTCCTAATAGTATGCAGTATATCGATGGTTGGGCATTTGAAGGTTGTACGGCACTTGATTCGTTGACTATACCCAAGGATGTGCGAGGTATAGGTGCCAAGGCATTTTATGGATGCTCCGGGCTCACTACAATCATATCATATATTGAATATCCGTTTAATATCTACGGCGAACAGTCAAGCTACAGTGTATTCAGTACGTATTCTACATCTGTCCTTTATGTACCAAGTGGTACAGTAGATAGATATAAGTCTGCTATTGGATGGAGAGATTTTAGGAATATAGAAGAAATCAGGAGTAATTCTTATGATCTGAATAACGACGGAAAGATCTCTACGGCAGACATACAGGTGATAGTCAATGAAATGAAAAAAGAACCGACGGATCAAAACGCGCTGTTTGATCTCAACCGCGATGAGAAAGTCTCATCTGCGGACATACAGATTATAATCAATGAGATGAAGAAGTAGAAATATCTGCTATTATGCAGATTGAAAGGACATCCAAATAAAAAAGACTCCAACTGAGAACAAGTTCTCGTCGGAGTCTTTCCATTTGTATGTGATCCCGTTGGGATTCAAACCCAAGACCTTCAGAACCGGAATCTGACGCTCTATTCAGCTAAGCTACGGGACCATGGTTGCGGTTGCAAAAGTAGTTAAAAAAATCAATATAGATGAATTTTTAACCGAAAAAAGTTCGCTTTTTGCCGGTAAAGGTAGTAATTTTGCAGCCCGACAATCTATTTAAAGAGTAAAAAGCATTACATAATGAAGAGATTTTCTGTATTTTTCTCGCTACTGTTTGTAGCGATGGTGGTATCGGCTATACCTGCCAAGCGCGGTATATGGCGCACGATAAAGTTGGAGAACGGCACCGAGGTGAAGGCTCAGCTCGTGGGCGATGAGCATGCTCACTTCTGGCTCGCGGAGGATGGCAAGCGCTATCGCAAGACTGCCGACGGCACATATACACTGGTGACAAAAGAGGCTGTCGCAAGGAAGGCGCTTGCAAGCCGCAGGAAGCATGCTGCAGGCAGGGGCTCGAAGCGACTGGGAGCACCACGCAAGGCAAAGAACCAGTTCGTCGGCGACAAGAAGGGACTCATCATACTCGTGAACTTCTCGGATAAGAAATTCGCCGAAGGCCACGACCGCGAGCTCTACGGCAAGATTGCCAACGAGGAAGGATACACCGACTCGAATGGCTTCAATGGCAGCGTGAGCGATTATTTCAAAGACCAAAGCTTCGGGGTGTTCCGCCTGAACTTCGACGTTGTGGGACCGGTCGAACTGCCGAAGGAGTATTCGTATTATGGACAGGACGATGAAAACGGCGATGATATGTATGCCGGAGAGATGGTAGTGGAGGCTTGCAAGGCTATAGACGACGAGGTGGATTTCTCCGTGTACGACTGGGACGGCGACGGATTTGTTGACCAGGTCTACGTGCTCTACGCATGGCATGGGACGGCTACATACAGCGACGACGACACCGTGTGGCCGCACGAATATACACTCGAAGAGAGTGACTACGGAAAGACTCTCTCTCTCGACGACGTGCAGATAAACACCTATGCATGCAGCAGCGAACTGGGACAGAGCCGCATCGACGGCATCGGGACCATCTGCCATGAGTTCTCTCACTGCCTCGGTTTCCCCGATATGTACGACACCCAGTACGAAGGCCGTTACGGCATGGGCCATTGGGACCTGATGTGCTCGGGTAGTTACAACGGCGGTTCGTTCTGTCCGGCCGGATACTCAAGCTATGAGCGCTGGGTGGCAGGATGGCTCGACCCGATCGAACTCACTGAGGACGTAAGCGTTACCGACATGAAAGCCCTCAGCGAGGGCGGCGAGAGCTACGTGATATACAACGATGCACACCCCGATGAGTACTATCTCCTCGAGAACCGCCAGCTCACTGGCTGGGACAGCGAGCTACCCGCAGCAGGAATGCTCATTCTGCATGTTGACTACGACGAGACCGTGTGGCGATGGAACATCGTCAACGACGTCGTCGACTATAGCGAATATGAGGGCTATGAGGATTGCGTGAACGACCATCAGCGTCTGACAATATTCCACGCCGATAACGACGATGACAGCAGTTACTGGAACACACGATATCAGTATTATACGAAAACCACCGAGGAGGGCGACCCCTATCCCAATGGAAACGTGAACAGTCTGACGAACTTGTCGCGCCCGAAGGCAACGGTTTATAACGCCAACACCGACGGCAAGAATCTGATGAACAAGAGCGTGACCGATATCACGCAGAACGAGGACGGCACGATTGCCTTCAATTTCTCGCCGACACCAGCATCTGTGACGCCAGAGGATGGAGTGGTGTTCTATGAGACATTCGACCTTTGCAGTGGTAAAGGCGGCAACGACGGGCTGTGGAATGGAAACATCGCCAACGCTATGTTCGAACCAGATAATGAAGGGTGGGAGAGTGAGAAGCCGTATGGTGCTGATCAGTGTGCAAAGTTCGGTACGAGTAGTATTGTCGGCACGGCAACCACACCAGAGTTTGATGTCGACGGCGAAGCCACGCTGACGTTCCTTGCCGGAGCATGGAACACGACAAAAGAGAAGACCGACCTCGGCCTTTCCATCACCGATGGTGCTACTCTCAGCAAGACTGCTTTCACTCTGAAGAAGGGTGACTGGACGGAGTGCACCACGACAATCACTGCCAACGGGACTGTAAGGATACAGTTCATCGGCAGCGGGCGCTTCTTCCTCGACGACGTGAAGGCTGTCGTCCCGCAGACGGGGATAAGCAGTATAAACGCCGACGTCAACGTTAGCGATAGCGCTGTCTACGATTTGCAGGGCCGTCGCGTCGGTTCGGCGATTAACTTCAGCCGTCTGCCAAAAGGCATTTACATTGTCGGAGGAAAGAAGATCGTAAGGTAAAATTTATATTCGCCCTAATCAAAACCAAAGGAGGGAATCTGAATACCTTTTTCAATAGTTGTGGTATTCCGATTCCCTCCTTTGATTTTGGTTAGGGTGGTCGTCTTTTATTTCATCGTCAGCTTCACCGTCTGGTTGCCGACGATCACGTCGTATTCGCCAGGTTCGAGGAACCAGTGGCCGTCGTGGTCGTAATGACCGAAGTCGCGCTCAGGGTCTATCTCGAAGGTAAACGTCTGAGTCTCACCCTTCTTTATCATCTTCTTGTCGAAGTATTTCAGCTCTTTCACGGGTCTTGTGAGCGTTCGGCATGCTGGGTCGGCGATGAAGAAATGCACCGTTTCCTTGGCGTCATACTCGCCTGTGTTCTTCACGTCGATGGTTGCCGTCAGCTTGTCGCCGCGGCCGAACTCTGTCTTCGACACTTTCAGCTCGCCATACTCAAACGTCGTGTAGCTCAGTCCGTGGCCGAAGGGGTAGAGTGGTGCTTCCTGCACGTCTTTATATCGTCCTTGGTCGTCAGGACGCGAAGCGCGGCGGGCGTTGTAGTAGATAGGTATCTGTCCGACACTGTATGGGAATGTCACGCTCAGTTTGCCCGACGGAACCACCTTGCCTGTCAGGATATTCGTCAGGGCGTAAGCTCCCATGGTTCCCAGCTGCCACATCTCTACCATCGCGTCGGCATTCTTTTCCACGCGCGGCAGTTCCAGCGGCCGGCCGTTAGACAACACCACGACCACCTTCTTCGCGGTCTTCTTCACCTCTGCGAGCAGCCGTTCCTGGCCTTCCTTCAGTGATATGGAAGCCATCGACGCGTTCTCTCCGCTCCACGACAGTTTCTCGCCGAGGCACACCACAGCCACGTCGGCCCATGCTGCCAGACTGCGTGCCGACTGATAGCCGTTGGTCGTATTGCCTTCGATGTCACAGCCTTGCGCATATCTCACCTCAGCATCCGCCATCTCCTTCTTCATCACTTCGTAGATTGTCGCCACGTCGTCGCCCGAGCCATGTGCGTGCCAGTTACCCATCAGGTCGTCGCGGTTGTCGGCAAGCGGACCGATGAGTGCGATGCGCTTTGCCTTTCCTGCTGTCAGCGGAAGCACGTTGCCTTCGTTCTTCAGCAGCACGATCGACTCTTCTGCCAGTCGCTGCGCAGCCTCTTTAGCGTCGGCAAGGAGATACTTCGCGCTGTCGGCCATCTCGGGGGTATATGGATTCTCAAACAGTCCGAGGCGGAACTTCAGCGTCAGCACGCGTCTCACGGCGTCGTCGATGGTCTTCATGCTCACCTTGCCTTCGTCGACGAGCTCTTTCAGGTGTGTGTCATAGGCATGCGACATCATGTCCAGGTCGGTTCCGGCATTGATGGCCAGCTCGGTAGCCTCTTTCAGATCGACGGCATATCCTTGTCCTATCATCTGGTCGATATCGGCCCAGTCCGACACCACGAGTCCTTTGAATCCCCAGCGACCCTTCAGCACGTCGCGCAGCAGGTAGTCGTTGGCTGTCGCCGGTGTGCCGTTGATGTCGTTGAACGATGTCATGAGCGATGCAGCCCCGGCCTTCACGGCAGCCTCGTAGGGAGGGATATACATGTTCCATAGTGTCGACGGGGCGATCTCGGTATACACATAGTCGCGTCCGCCCTCCGATGCTCCGTAGCCCACGAAGTGCTTCACGCATGCTGCCACGTGTTTGCGGTCGGTGAGGTCGTCGCCCTGGAACCCGTTCACTGCCGCAACAGCGAAGCGTGCCGTGGTGTATGGATCTTCGCCGAAGCCCTCGGAGATGCGGCCCCAGCGTGGGTCATGCGCCACGTCGATCATCGGCGAGAACGTCCAGTCGATACCCCCTGCACGAGCCTCACGGGCTGCCATCGATGCTGCGCGCTCGGTGAGCGACGGGTCCCACGAACAGGCTTGCGCCAAGCCAATGGGATAGATGGTCACAAACCCGTGGATGACATCATATCCGAACAGGATGGGAATGCCCAACCGCGACTCCTCGACGGCTTTCTTCTGTACGGAGTTGCGCAGGCCGATCTCCTTGTCGAAATAGATCATCGACCCCACCTCTGCCGGCACCTTTGCAACTGCCTCGCCGATGTTGTTGGAGTTGTCGTTGGTGCCCGTGAAATACTGGCTTATCTGCATGCACTTCTCCTCGAAGGTCATGCGGCTCATCAGGTCGTTCACGCGGTCTTCAATCGATGCGCTGGCATCTTTATACTTCGGTTGCTTGTCCGAATTGTTACCGCAGGCAGCAAACATCAGGCCCGCTGCCACGATGAAAAACAAATGTAGCTTCTTCATGTTTATCGTGATTTAAGTTTCCTATCGTGATATAGAGCAAAATACCCTGCGAAGATATGATATTTTTGCGAGAATGCAAAAAAGATTCTCTTTTTTTGTCCTTCACGTTGATATTTTGCGTTTTGACAGGCTGCGCGAGGCTATTTTGATGCAATGGCGTAAGCGGCAAGCATCATGAAGACGATTGCATGAATTGCTCTCACTTGGCTATTTACAAATGTTTTTTATACTTTCAAGTGATAGGGATGCTCTCCAGCCTTTCGATGTTTTTCATTATATTAGCATCATAGAACATAGCCGAAGCTTACATAGGGGAAGAAGCCTTTGTCTACGGCATGCTTTCCGCCGAGATTGAAACTTGGACTAATACCTATGCGAAACTGGAATCCGTGTGTCGGTTGATAGCGGTAGCCGATGTTTCCAAAGAAGTAGTAGCCCCAAAGACTATGCTTGGCTTCTCCTGCATATTCACTCTCATAGTATGGGGTACCATCTACCTCACCAGTCTGTTTAATGTCCCACGTGTCGTACTTTTCCGTGTAGTAACCAAGGTTCAGACCAAATCCGAGGTCGAGTTTACTATTTTTTTTCCCTAAAAGGTAATTGATTTCCACGGGAATGTCCGGACCTTTAAGTGAGTTCGAGCCAGAAAATATGCTGTACTGTTTAGAATATGTATATCCCACGCCAATGCGGTAGCCCCATGGAGAATTGGCCTTAAACCGTGCATCGTAGTTGATGCCTACTATATTTGAAGCGCCGAGAATTTCCAGATAGATGCTCCGGTCGGGAGTATCGCATGTCTGTTGAGCTTTCGCACCAATAGAGACAATGGCTGCTGTAATGAATATTATTGTTCGTCTTCTCAAAATCTTCATTGCAGTCCGAGTCACATTTTGTGTAGAACTGCACGATGGTAATAAGGCCATCAGCCTGCTTGTTGTAGTTTTCATTTTCAATGAGTAAGTTTTTTAAGTAGTGTCATGATATAAGCCTGCATATATAAGTATCGCCTGAGAGACTCTGCCGTTTTTTTCGTTGTGCAAAAGTACTGCTTTTATATTTAACATCAAAACTTTCCTGTAGAAATTTTGTAATATGTTTGTTGATAATAAAATTATTGTTTACATTTGCAAAAAATAATAGTAAAGCTTATGAAAACTGTGTGCTCATATATCAAATTTAACACAAATAATTTGTCTAGTCCGATTATTTGTATAAACACACACAGATAATCAATATACGATAGAGAATATACCTGTGCGGTCGGGGCGCGTGCGCCTCGGCCGCATTGCGTTTTACTGCAATCTGTGGTAGAAAGAAATCAGAGTTCAATCTGTGAAATCTTTTTTATATGGAGTACTTGATAGATAATAATCTGTTAAATCCGTGTAATCTGTGGTAAATAAATCTATAGTTCAATCTGTGGTAAAAACCCGAATCAGTGAACCAACGGTCACCGTGCGAATCAGCGGTCACTGTCCCCGTAGGGGGGGGGAAGTAATTCGGAAGGTAAAAGTGAAAAGTGAAAAATGGGAGCGTGTGCGTTTTGCTCGCAGATAAGTGCTATTATAGGAAAATAGATTGAAAAAGCCCCGCATGACTAAAGACGGTCATGCGGGGCTTTGCTTCTTGTTTCTCTTGTCTGTCAATTTCTGAACACGAGCCCTTGGTCGTTGGCGTCGATGATGATAGGCTTTTCGCGTGTCACCTGTTCAGCGAGCAATGCTTTCGACAGGCGGTTGAGCACTTCGTTCTGTATTGCACGCTTCACTGGTCGTGCGCCGAACTCCGGGTCGTAGCCAATGTCGGCCAGGCGGGAGATGGCTGCTGGCGTCCACTCGAGCGAGAATCCCTGCTGTGTGAGCATCCGCTTCACGCTTGTCATCTGCAGCGTCACCACCTGCGCAATCTCCTCCTTCGTGAGCGGGAGGAACATGATGGTCTCGTCGATACGGTTGAGGAATTCCGGTCGGATGGTCTGCTTCAGCATCTGCATCACCTGCTGACGCGTGTCGTTGAGAATCTCCTCGCGGTTGTAGTCGTCGATCTCAGCCATCTGCTGCTGTATGTAGCTGCTGCCCAGGTTGCTCGTCATGATGATGATGGTGTTCTTGAAGTTCACCGTGCGCCCTTTGTTGTCGGTCAGTCGACCGTCGTCGAGCACCTGCAGCAAGATGTTGAACACGTCGGGGTGGGCTTTCTCTATCTCATCGAAGAGCACCACGGAGTATGGCTTGCGCCTTACAGCCTCGGTGAGCTGACCTCCCTCGTCGTAGCCGATGTATCCCGGAGGCGCACCTATGAGTCGGCTCACGGTATGCTTCTCCTGATATTCGCTCATGTCGATGCGCGTCATCATCTGCTCGTCGTTGAACAGATATTCAGCCAGAGCCTTTGCCAGTTCGGTCTTTCCCACGCCTGTCGTACCGAGGAATATGAACGATGCGATTGGGCGTTTCGGGTCTTGCAGTCCTGCACGGCTGCGTCTCACGGCGTCGCTGACGGCTGTGATGGCCTCCTCTTGTCCCACGACACGTTTGTGGAGCTCCTCTTCCAGATGGAGCAACTTCTCGCGTTCGCTCTGCATCATGCGTGTGACAGGTATTCCTGTCCATCTCGACACCACCTCTGCAATGTCGTCGGCAGTAACCTCTTCGCGCACCATACCGGCGCCGCCCTGTGTGGCCTGCAGCTGGAGCTGTATGCTCTCGATGTCGTCTTTCAGAGCCTTCAGCTTGCCATAGCGTATCTCAGCCACTCGCTCGTAGTTGCCTTCGCGCTCGGCACGGTCGGCTTCAAATCGCAGGTTCTCCATTTCCTGTTTGTCTTGCTGAATGCGGTTTACAAGACTCTTCTCGCTTTCCCAGCGTGCACGTAGTGCTTCGCTCTGCTCACGCAGTTCGGCAATGTCTTTGTCGAGCGCAGCCATCTTCTCAGCATCACCTTCGCGCTTTATTGCCTCGCGCTCTATCTCGAGCTGTTTCAGTCGGCGTGTTATCTCGTCGAGCTCTTCCGGTACCGAGTCGCGTTCCATCCTCAGTTTTGCGGCAGCCTCGTCCATCAGGTCGATGGCCTTGTCGGGGAGGAAGCGGTCGGAGATGTATCTCTCGGAGAGTTTCACGGCAGCTATGCATGCATCGTCTTGTATACGCACCTTGTGATGGTTCTCGTAGCGCTCCTTCAGTCCACGCAGTATGCTGATTGCACTCAGTTCGTCGGGCTCGTCGACCATCACCGTCTGGAACCTTCGCTCGAGGGCTTTGTCTTTCTCGAAATATTTCTGATACTCGTTGAGCGTCGTAGCGCCTATGGCTCTCAGTTCTCCGCGTGCCAGCGCCGGTTTCAGTATGTTGGCTGCATCCATTGCCCCTTCTCCTCCGCCGGCACCCACGAGGGTGTGTATCTCGTCGATGAAGAGGATGATGTTGCCCTCGGCTGCCACTACTTCCTTTATGACAGCCTTCAGTCGCTCCTCGAACTCACCCTTATACTTCGCTCCAGCGACGAGTGCGCCCATGTCGAGCGAGAAGAGCTGCTTGTTCTTCAGATTCTCAGGCACGTCGCCGCGGACG
Source organism: Prevotella sp. (assembly GCA_017477435.1). Lineage (GTDB taxonomy): Bacteria > Bacteroidota > Bacteroidia > Bacteroidales > Bacteroidaceae > Prevotella. The sequence continues at coordinate 5,671 of JAFUVV010000041.1, read as the reverse complement.
ATTCTCTGTGCCAGTCCCTCCACGATTGCCGTCTTACCCGTACCCGGCTCGCCGATGAGGATAGGATTGTTCTTCGTGCGTCGTGATAGTATCTGCAACACACGTCGTATCTCCTCGTCGCGTCCGATGACTGGGTCGAGCTTGCCTTGACGTGCATCGTCGACAAGGTTCTTGGCATACTTCGAGAGAGCCTGGAAGTTCTCATCTCCGCTTTGCGACTGCACCTTCTGGCCCTGCCTGAGTTCGTTGATGGCCTTCTGCAGGTCGCTCTCGCCGATGCCAGCGTCTTTTAGTATGCGGCTTGCTGTCGACGGCACGGTGAGGATGGCCATGAGCAGGGGCTCGATGCTCACAAACTCGTCGCCCATCTTCTGCGAGATGTCGATGGCTCGCTGGAGAATCTTCTGGCTGTCGTTGGCAAGATACGGTTCTCCACCCTGCACTCGGGGCAGATGTTGCAGTTCGCTTGCGATAAGGGTGTCGATCTGTTGTGCATTTACACCCAACTTCTGGAAAACGAAGTTGCATACGTCCTTACCCTTGTCGATAACTCCGCTCAGCAGGTGGACCGGTTCTATTGATTGCTGCCCATGCTCTCGGGCAGTGTTCACGGCGCTTTGTATCGCCTCTTGTGATTTGATTGTAAATTTGTCGAATGTCATATTTATGCCTCCTTTTTCTACTTTTAAGGGTCTCAAAAGCTGTGCCTATGCGGGGGTATATGACATTTTGGCAGTCTTCATCGTTCCACCCGTATCGTGTCGCTGAGGCAGATATCTTCGCTCGAACGGCCTATCATCAGGGCGAAGTCGCCAGGCTCAACTTCATATTTGTTGTTGGCGGTCCAGAATTCCAGCGTCGACGATGTGATGTCGAAGACGACGTTGGCAGTCTCGCCGGCCTTGACGAAGACCTTCTTGAATCCTTTCAACTCCTTCACCGGCCGCGTGATCGAAGCCTGGAGGTCGTGGATGTAGAACTCTACGACCTCGTATCCATCTCTGTCGCCCACGTTCTTCACGTCGCAGGACAGGCGGATGCCGCCCTTCTTGTCCATCGTCTTCGACGACAGCTGCAGGTTTGAATACTCAAATGTGGTGTAGCTCAGTCCGTATCCGAAGGGGAATATCCATCCGAAGTCCTCGTTCACATAGTTGAACAATCCCGACGTGGGCTTGCGGTTGTACCACACGGGCAGCATTCCCACCGATTTCGGATAGGTGACCGTCAGTTTTCCCGACGGGTTTATGTCGCCGGCGATGATGTCGGCCACGGCGTTTCCCGTTTCCTGTCCGGCATACCAGAGGTCGAGAATGGCGTCGGCTTTCTCGGCGATAGCGTTTATCGACAACGGCCGTCCGTGCATCAGGCATACGATCACGGGCTTGCCCGTAGCTTTCACTGCCTCGAAGAGCTCGTTCTGCTGGCTGATGAGGTCGAGCGTGGTGTTGTCGCCTCGGAACGGCGGAACAAATGCCTCGCGGCACACCATCTCGTTTTCACCCACCACCATCACCACGGCATCGGCTCCGCGTGCCACACGGGCTGCCTCGGCGATGCGCGGCATGTTCTCCTCCTTGGTGGGGAGCATGTCGTCGGTCGTCACGGTGAACCATGTCTTGCGCGAGTCGGTGGAGTGGGTGTTGGTGATCTTGCAGCCCTCGGCATAGCTGAACTGGCACTCGGGGAACCGGCGGCGAAGACCGTCGAGAACCGATACTTTATAATAAGGTATGCCCGAATACTCTCCCAGTCGGGTGTCGGCAGCGTTAGGGCCGATGACGGCAACGCGTCTGTACTTTTTCGTGTCGAGCGGCAGCAGGTTGTCGTTGTTCTTCAGGAGGACGATGGACTGCTGTGCCACTTCGCGCGCCAGTTGCCAGTGCAGGCTGTCGCGGGCAATGGTGCGGGCCTCGGCGAGGGTGACAAATGGGTTGTCGAAGAGTCCCAGTTCAAACTTCAGCGTCAATATTTTTCTGACGACTCGGTCGATGTCTTTCTCCTTCACCTTCCCGTCTCTTACGAGCTTCACCAGATGCTCAAAGCATTCGCCCACAGGCAGGTCGAACTCCACTCCGGCGTCGAAAGCCAGCAGCGCTGCTTCGTCGAGCGAGTCGCACACCTGGTGGTAGGCACTCAGCTCTTTCACTCCCGTATAGTCGGACGCCATCATGCCGTCGAAGCCAAATTCATCCCGTAGGACATCCTTCAGCAGATGGCGGTTCATGTGCATCGGCATCCCGTCGACTTCGTTATACGAAGGCATCACTCCCCGCGGTTTCGATTCGCGGATGGCGATGCGGAACGGTTCCAGATGGATGTCGCGGAGCAGGTGCTCCGATATGTTTGCCGGTGCCTTGTTGCGTCCGCCTTCCTTCTGTCCGTGACCCACGAAGTGTTTCAGCGTGGCCCCCACATGCCCCTCGGCAATAGTGCCGTCGGCCGAGCCTTGCAGTCCTCTCACGGCAGCAGCTCCCATCTTGCCGTTCATGTAGGGATCTTCGCCGTAGCATTCCTCGCTGCGACCCCACCGTGGCTCGCGCATCACGTCGACCACAGGCGACAGTACGAAGTGGGTGCCTCGCGATCGCAGCTCAGCTGCCGTGGCGGTGAAAACCTTTTCCACGAGCTCCGGGTTCCACGTGCACCCCATCGCCACCGCCTGCGGAAACGATGTTGCCTCGGCCTTGGCAGGACCGTGGAGAGCCTCGTCGACAAAGAGCATCGGTATTCCCAACCGCGTGTGCTCAAGCATGTATTTCTGTATGCCGTTGCGCACGGCGATGTTCTCCTCCAGTCCCATCACGTCGGGCTGAAGCATGCCGGGTATCAAGGTGAAGAAGGAGTCGAGTCGCGCCTTGTTCTCCACATCGGCGGGCGTGAAGTTGTCGTAGCGGCTGCACAGCTGACCTACCTTCTCCTCGAGCGTCATGCGGCCGAGCAGGTCGTCCACGCGCTTCTCAATGCTCAACTTGGCATTCTTGTATGCCGGCGTCTTCCCGCCGTCGCCGCATGACCACAGCATGCAGACGGCGAACATGCAAAACATGATTCTGATCGTTTTCATAAGTATGATGTTATTCTCGTTAGTGATTTAGTGTTATTCAATTGCGCCGATAAAATTACAAAAAAAGCCGAGCTCGGCAAAATCTATGACAGTTTATTTTCAACTATCCAGCACGGATAGCAATAGTATCTGGCTCTGATAGCATCGCTATCTGGCTTTGATAGCATCACTATCTGGCTTTGATAGCATCACTATCTGTGCTTGATACTGGCATAGGGAAAAACTTTTTTTCAGCGAAAAGTATACTTTTTGTTGAAATTATTTGTAAATCATGCAATTATTCCCTATCTTTGCGAAGATAATAGTAACAACCAAAAATAAAAGATTTACGGCTATGCGTTGCAGTTTAATCACCCTCCCTATTCGTAATCTGTTGATTACCATTGTATTATGTCTTTCTTCTGTCGATATGAAGGCCGATGTGGTGCTCGATGCTACCAACTTCCCCGACCCTGTATTCCGTGTATATGTTTCTGGATTGACCGGCGTGTCTGTCGGTAGAACCATCTCCAACGAAGCCCTCAAGAAAGTGACGGAGATAAGTATAGACAACATGGAGGTTACATCATTAAAGGGTGTTGAGTATTTCACGGAGTTAGAGAAACTTTACTGTAGCAGAAATAAACTTACATCGCTCGATGTATCAATGAACACCATGCTTAAATCTTTGTGGTGTAACACGAATAATCTCACTTCGCTCGATGTATCGAAGAACATTTTGCTTAAAAATTTGCTTTGTGAAGAGAACAAACTCACTTCGCTCGATGTATCGAAGAATCCAAAGCTGGAGTCCCTCTCCTGCTATGAGAATAATCTTTCTTCGCTCGATGTGTCGAATAATCCGGAGCTTGCTTTACTCTACTGCGATGGGAACAATCTCTCTTCGCTTAACGTGACGAATAATACCAATCTTAATTATTTTAATTGTTACGATAATAATCTAACCTCCATCGACGTGTCGAAAAACACGATGCTTGTGGAATTTAGTTGTGGCCAAAATAATTTAACTTCCCTCGATGTATCGAAAAACACCAAGCTGAAAAAAATTACGTGTGGTGAAAATAAACTAACACGACTTGATGTCTCTAAAAATACGGCGTTGACAAATTTGTATTGTGGCGGAAATCAGATTAGTTCACTTGCTTTATCCGGCTTGGCGGCGTTAGAGGTATTGAAATGCTATAACAATAAAATTGCCCAGCTAAATCTGTCAAACAATACGAAGCTAAAAACTATTGAGTGTAATAACAATTGCCTGACCTATCTTAATCTCGACAACTGTCCGCTTATAGAAACATCCGAGATTAAAAACCAGATATCCACTCGCCGATTCCAGATTATGAGCAGTAACAGCATTGAGAACAACTGCTGGGCGCTCTACGTGGGAACAAACGATGCCTCGCGAATACGTAACCTGAAGATAGACGGTGTGAGCAAGTCGCCAGAGATGCTCAAGTCTGAAGGCTGGATGGTAGTGTCGAACGACCGAAAGAAGATACCGCTGGAGGTGACGTATGAAATCTACACCGGCAACGAGGAGGCAGGGTGGATGGACGTCACGGTGAACTACGATGTGAAAAAATATGGCGTGTATGTCGACGGCAAGGAACTCACGTCGCTCAACTTCTACGACATCCCTGGCCTGAAGTCGGGTACGGCCTACCTCTTGGACGAGCACGAAGGCATCGGCTGGAGCGGCTACCTGCCCACGCTGGTGCTCAGCGATGCCAAGATAGAAGGCGAGGAAGGCATACGCAACGAGCGGGCATACTACCTGAAGATCATCGTCAAGGGCGACAACGAAGTGACGGCCACCGACTACAATGCCTTCGCTAATAACTCCGCCGGCGTGGAGACAGTCTTCTCCGGCGGCGGCACTGTGCGCTTCACCGCCACAGGCGACCGCTGGCACGGCATATATGCCATCGACTCCCGCGTGACGCTGAAAGAGGCGACGACCATCATGGCCAAGGGTGACGGCAACGGATACTTCGACGACAACAGCACGCTCGTCATCCAGGAAGGCTCCACGCTGATGGGCTACGGCACCCAGTACCCCAGCGTGGAACTGCCATTGGCGGACCAACGCAAGTGGGACTCCGACATCCAGATACGCTATCCCGTGGGAGCATACATCGGCGACAGATTTCACGTCTACTACGCCGGCACCACCACCGACGTGCAGAAGGAGTGGGTAGTGATAGGTCCGGAGGGCGCCGTGCCGCCAGAGGAAGGCCCCAACTACGACCTCAACGGCGACGGGAAGGTATCGACGGCAGACATACAGATTATCATCAACGAGATGAAGAAGACTCAAGCCTCACAGAACATGAAGTACGACCTCAACGGCGACGGCAAGATATCGACTGCCGACATACAGGTGATTATCAATGAGATGAAGAAATAAAGGACAGCCCCCTCCTAACCTCCCCCAAGGGGGAGGAATCCAACCGCGAAGAGAGAGTTTCTACCACAGATTGAGCTGATTAAACAGATTTTTTCATTCTTCTTGCATATAGATAGAAAATAATTTCACAGATTTTCACCGCCCCTAACCCCTCGCGAAGATTAGGGGCGGTGAGATTATTCGCTTTTAACTTCAGT
>JAFUVV010000006.1 GCA_017477435.1 Prevotella sp. | reverse complement strand
CCGGCATTCATATCCTGTGCTATCTTATATATGAGACAGTACAAAGATAAAAAATCAAATCGGAAAATTTTTAAATCGCTGTATCTCATTGAAATTTAAACATTTAATTAACGTTCGGAAAAATTTAACCGGACACTAGTGCATGTATATTACAAACTTTCCGCGAAGTTACATAAAATCGGAGATATGACAAAATAAAAAAACATTTTTTTCATCACCCGCCTTTTGAGGCATATCATCTCTGACTGGGGCGGAGGCGACGAGCATCGCAGCCGGCGCGAGAGAGAGCCATGCTTCTATCCACGCGCTAAAGGCATAGCAAGAAAGTGCGCCTGCCAGCGGCGAGATTATCACTCGACGGCAGTACAAAGGCTTTGTACTCCGAGTACATGGGCTTTGTACTTCGAGTACATGGCTCATGTACTGGCAGTACAAGAGCCATGTACTGCTGTAGATGAGTGTCGATGCATCCACCTGCATGCCTTACGGCGAATACCAATCGGCCCGGCAGCCACGGGGTAAGGACACAATATTTGAGAGAATCTCTCGTTTTATCATAGAACAGGAAATATATGTACGTCGAAATGAATATTGACAACACACTATTGAGAAATCTTTCTCTTTGCTTCATCACCGCAGTGTGCACGCATCTGTCGGCTCAGGACCCGAGCTACGAGCAGGTGGTCGGCGGCGAGACAACTGCGGTGAGAATACTCGAAAGGACATCGAAGGCGGAGGTCGATCCGATGATATACGGTCAGATGCTCGAAGACTGCAACGACAATGTGGTCTATGGCGGTGTGGTGAACAGTGAGGGCGAGGAAAATCCGAAGGTCGTCGAGCTATTGAAACCGCTCAGCATCCCCGTGATGCGGTGGCCTGCCGGCACTGCCATCTACGACTACGACTGGCGTAGGGGCATCGGACCGAAAGGGAGCAGAATGCCGGAAAAGGAAAGGGTATGGGGCGGAACGGAATATTACACCTTCGGCACCGACGAGTTTCTCGGTTGGTGCAGGAAGATTGGCACGGAGCCTTACATCAACATCTGCATGGGCAACAGCACTGCCAGGGAGGTCACCCTCGACGATGCAGCCGACTGGGTGGAGTATGTCAATGGCTCGCCGACGACGCGCATGGGGGTCCTCCGTGCTGCCAACGGACACAGGGAGCCATACGGAGTGCGGCTGTGGTGTCTCGGCAACGAGAACTATCTGAGGGCTATCATCCACAAAGAGGAGACGGCCGAGCAATATTCGGACATGCTCGCCGAATGGAGCAAACGACTTAAAGCCATCGACAAGGACCTGAGCCTGCTCGGTGTCGGTCACGTCAGCACGTGGAACAAGACGGTCATCAATCGTGTAGGCGACGAGTTGAACTATCTCACCCTGCACTATTACATCACCTCGCAGGTGAACGACCGCGAGTTGCTGTCGCCAGAGAAGACGCTTTTTGCCTCTGCTCGCGTGGAGGAAAACCTGAAGGTGAACATTCCCCTGCTGAAGGAATACAACAAGAAGAGCGGAAGAAGGAGGAACCCCCTGCGCTTCAGCATCGACGAGTGGAACAACCGTCACAAGGTGTGGAGCGACAACAGATACTCGTTCACCCGCAAGGACGACCGCCGCATGTACGACGTTGCCACCACGGCATCGATGCTCAACGTGTTTCTGCGCAACAGCCCACACGTGGCAATGGCAAACTATATATTCCCCGTCAACGGCCACGGACTGCTGAAGACCGTGGGAGAGAGCGATGCCTATAAGTCGGCAGCGTATCATGTATTCGACCTCTATCGCCGCTACATGACCGGCAGGTCGCTAAGCGTCAGCGTCAGCGGACCAGGCATGAACGGCATCAGACTCAAAGAGATGAACGTCGAGGGCGACAACGAGACGACGGTCGACAGCATGACATGCAACCTCTGCTACATCGACTGCGCCGCCACATCTCGCGACAGGGGCAAGACCATCTGCATTGCACTCGTCAACCGCTCTTACACCAAGTCTCAGACGGTAAGCCTGCACTTGCCAGGCAGATATAGCATAGCCGAGGCATGGGCAATAGAGAACGACAACGTGAAGGCAGCAAACAGCCCCAACGAACGCGAGAAGATAAAAGCCGAACAAAAATATGTCGACGGGAAAGAAGTCACGATAAAGCCGTGCGGAATCATGATTATAAAGTTCGTGAAGCGATGAACGATGACAAAGAAACGAAAACGATGTACTTCTTCGGGTAATTAGTGGTTTTTTACTTCTCTGTCGTTATATATAATTAGGGGACAGAATCCCAATAAAGAAGTTTTATCTACAAAGGACCCAAGAATATGAATACTTACAAGAAGAAGAACCGCTGGTGGCTGATGCTGCCCGTCGTAGCACTGGCATCGGTCGTCGTAGCCTCATGCTACACGTTCACACTCATCGAGATGCCTCATGAACTGATTGCTGGCGAGACATTCAAGGGCAAGGTTGTTGTGAAGCGCAACGGCAAGCAGGACAACGGCCTCGTGCAACACGTATACGGCCTCTACGGCATCTGCCTTCCCGACGGATGGGAGGCTACTGGTGACATGGTGATGACACAAGTGCCGAAAGAGACCACCGACGTCGGCGACGACGAATACAAAAAGACAATCACCCGACAGATGGTTGCCAACGAGCGATACACCAAACTGCTCAACGACAAATACTTCAAGCCAGGATACAAGTGGCACGGCTTTGCCACCGACAGCGACTTCAAGAGCCTGTTCAACACGAAAGAACAGACCAACGAGGTCGACAGCATCTACGTGGAGTTCAGCATCAAGACCAGCACACGCACTGGAACATTCTATCTCGACTTTATAGCTGGACAGATTGACCACGACAAGCTCGACATCCTCGGCGACAAAGACGACACGTGGAACACCCAGACCGCTACATTCACCGGCGACGACATCAGCGAAGTCGTTGCTGTCGATACTCACATCACCGTGACCAACCCCGACGGCACCATCAACGAAGAGGACCAGGACGTGCACCTGCAAGATGCATGGAAACTGGAGTTCATGCCCGAGAGCACACAGACAGGCTCAAAGGTGAAGGCATATAAAGACAAGCTCTACGATGCTCTGTTCACCCGCTCACTGGGATGGAACGGCGGTGATGGTGTATTTACCGTGGCACTGCCCGACGGCAACGTATTCTGGACATTCAACGACAGCTTCTATGGAAAGGTGAATGCCAACCGCAACCGCCCAGGAGGGAATAACTTCCCACGCAACAGCATCATGGTGCAGCTTTCCGATAACGGATTCCCAACCCAGCGCCCACGCTACTTCGCATGGCTTGCCGACTATGTAAATTGGACAGACTCAAGTAAAGATCGTTACTATAACTGCCGCACACACCTACGCCACCCATTGGGAGAGAAAACCGCTGAAGAAATTGCACGCGGCGATATCGATCAGATCTATCTATATTGGTCGGGAGACGGACGGATATACAACGGCAAGCTGCAAATGTTGTGGTTCGGTGTCGACAACCACGACAACCAGATGAAGAACATCGGAACTGCCTTGGCTACATATAATCTCGACGGCGAGATGCCAAGCCGCTACTATACCGTTACGAGCAAAGACTATCTGCCACACGAGGGTGACTATCTCTATCTTGAGAGCGTGAACCACAATCTTAACAACAATCCCGTATCGTATGGTTCGACACTCTATGAGGGTGAGGATGGGCACAACTATCTGTATGCCAACAACAGCTATCGCACTGTCGTAGCACGCACCGCCACCGAAGACTTAGGAAGCAAATGGGAATACTATGTATGTGACAACCGTGACACATGGGAGTGGCACTGGCAAGAGGAATACCCCACCACAGCACAACTGGAGAAATCAGACATCGTCAGAACAGGCGGTGGACTAAACCTGCCATGGGTGATAAAAGAGGGTGACTGGTATTACCTGATCAGCCAGGGTGCATACTTCAGCAAGACAGTGTATCTGTTCCGCGGAAAGACACCTTACGGCCCGTTTGATGAAAGACGCGAGTTGTTCCACATCCCCGCCACTCTCGACAAGATCGGGCGTCAGGATTACGGATGGCTGTATATGGTGAACATCCACCAAGAGTTGTCGCGCACAGGAGAGTTGGTATTCACCACTAACACCGACCCACCACGCGATGAGGGTGTCGACAGCTACTGGTACAATTTCAACGATGACGGCAGTGCTGACTTCTATCGCCCATACTTCTACCGCGTGTTCAACTGGAAGTATCTCTACAGCGACTATGAGGAGCCTACAGGCATCACATCGGTGAGAGCCAACAGCAAACTGAGCGATCACAGCGTTTATGACCTTAACGGGCGCAGAGTGCTCAGTGCCAAGGGCGATACCAGCACACTGGCAGAAGGCATTTACATTCGCGACGGAAAGAAATTTGTGGTGAAATAAGATAAAATCAGACATTGATAAAAACAAACTGGGAGCGCCGTAGCATGCGCTCCCAGTTTTTGTATATCAAGAGGTAAGACTGTCTGGTTATGCACAAAAGTGTTCTTCCTACAAAAGCCAGCGCCCACCTCACGACAGGCGCTGAACAAAACCTAAAAGTTGATGTAATGCATTATACTTGCAAAAGGTATTATTGCAGTTTGAAGTTTACGGGAATCTGATACCACACGCGGACCGGTTTACCGTCTTTCTTTCCCGGTTTCCACTTCGGCATACTGCTCACTAAGCGCACAGCCTCGGCATCGAGCAGTTCGTGCACGGAATCTGCCACCTTCACATTAACGATGCTGCCATCGGTATCGACCACGAAGTTCACATTGACGCTACCTGATATCCCCTTCGCAATAGCCTCGGCAGGGTATTTCACATGCTGGCTGATCCACATCCCCACCTTATCCGTGCCGCCTGGGAACTCAGGCATCTCGGCATCAACGGCCTTCACAACAAGTTCAGTCGCTTCGGGATTTGGCCTGGTTGTTATCAACACAACCCCATTTTTGCCTTTTTCGCCATAGATTTTAGTGGCTACGGTGTCTTTCAGCACGGTCAAAGATTCGATATACTTAGGATCGAGAGCCAGCACATCATCTTTGCCGACCTCCATTCCATTCATAATAAAGAGAGCTCCATCGTTGCCGTCAGGACCAAAAGCAATGAGTGATACATCATCGGTTTTCACCGATCCTTCGGGATTTTCCATCTCCGTTTTCGAGGTGCAAGCCAGCGAGAGAGCAATAACGGGAATGACATAGAGCACCTTGGCTCGCCGCCATCTGAATGATTTCTGTTTCATCATCATTTGAATGCGTTTTTTGAGCGTACTGTTGCTAATGCCGTTAGCCATGGAGTACGCGCCCTGGCCAGCAGCCTTGGTAACTAACATATCAAGATATTCATGCGCATTGAATCCCTTTTCTATAACATCGGCGTCGGCTTCAAATTCGTGTATGGCCCTCAGATCCTGACGAATCATCCACACGGCAGGGTTGAACCACTGCACCGAGCAGATTATCTCCATGAGCAACACGTCCCACGAATGCCGGCGGCGGATGTGTCCCAACTCGTGAACGATAATCGACTGGCTGCCATGCTCGTAGTCGCTGCGCGGGAGAACGATGGTGTGCATCCAGCTGAACGGCGACAGATCGACGCGGTCGGTGACAGCAATGGTGACGCCATCGTCTCTGCTATGCTGCTCGCATGAGGCTATAAACCGCTGCAACTTCCACCAAGAGATGGCGACATAAATGAGCCGCAGAATCATCACCGCCACGAAAAGCCACCCGATAATTGAGGCGAAATCGAAGGTTTCTGCCTCGACAGCTATCGGTGTGAGTTCTTCGACAAGAACCCTCCCCATCGGGGTTGTCTGCGATGCAACGTGGATGGTGATGACACACAGAGGCAGCACAAACGACATCAATGCCGTCAAGAGCAGCACCACGCGGTTCATGGCATGGAACGACTCCTTTGCCAACAGCAGGCGATAGAACAGATAAAACACTGCTATCAACACCGCAACCTTTATATCGTAAATCATAAACTGTGTCATAATCGATGAATATTGTTTCGTTCAACAATCAGCTTTTCCTCTCGGCACAGAGTCTATCAGCGCCTTCAGCTCAGCGATTTCGTCCTCGGTCAGGTGTTCTCGTCGGGCAAAGAACGACACCAGCGAAGTGAACGAGCCGCCGAAGAACGTGTCCTTCACATCGTTCACCACACGCTCCTGATAGTCCTCGCGCGAAATGGTGGGACTGAAGCGATTGGCCTTGCCCACCCTCGTGGCAAGCAGGAAACCCTTCTCGGTCAGTATCTTCGTAAACGTGAGCAATGTGGTGTATGCCGGTTTCGGCTCTGGATAGCGATCGAGAATATCCTGCACCGTACCCTCGCCCTCGGGCAAATCCCATACAATGTTCATCACCTGAGTCTCAGCCTTGGTCAGTTGTCGTTGTTTGTCTTTCATAAGCGTTTGATTGTTTGATGCTGCAAATATAATACTAAAAGTTTAGTACATGCAAATATTTCTTACTAAAAGTTTAGTTTTAAAACAATCTTTAACCTCGCGAAACACTTATTGTTAGTAGCAAGGCACTCTCTCTGGATTCATTATTCATGTCATCCGACATATCATCCCGTTGATGATGAATTATTTACCACAGATGACACTGATTAAGCTGATTAATATCCACCATATAAAATCCATAGAAAAGATTCCACAGATTCATTCTACAAGTCCACCACCGCCTCATCCCCTCCTTGGGTGGTTGAGATATTTTAATAAGTAGAGTACCTACGGTTATTTCATTACCAAAAATTTTGCTAGCAAAATTTTGAATAAGTGGGCTCTTTAATGCTGATAAAGGGCCTCTTTAATGAGAATTTTGCTAGCAAAATTATTGGCAGGTTAATCGCTTGTTGTTTCCAGAGGGGCTGAGAGGCGAAACAAAAGAGCCCGTTATGTCAAACAAAAGAGCCCATTATGTTAAACAAAAGAGCCCATTATGTTAAACATAAGAGCCCATTATGTTGGACATAACGGGCTCTTATGCTACGATGAAGCAACGAGGTGCGAGAGGAGACTACTTCTTTTTACCCTTTATGTAGTGATACTCTTTCAAATATCCATCGTCGTAATCCGACTGAATGAGGAAGGTGGTCGCAGTCAGGCTCTTCAGCTCATACTTCGAATAATCAACCATCCAGAGCATCGGGTGGTTGAGATATACTTTCCCGCCCTCTTTACTGATTTCAAAATCGCCTACATTAGTATAGTCCTTATCCTCATCGTGGGAGTAGATGGTGATTTCGCCGTTTGCCTTAACCACCCATCTCTGCGTGTCTTCATCGGTCTCTTTATCACCGGGTTTCTCGCGATGATGCTTGTAATCTACATTCCACTCTCCCACGAATGTGGAAAGTATTTCCTGCTCAGTCATAGTACTGAGGTCGAAACTGTTGGAATCTGCTTTGTAATCATCTCCACACGATGCAAGCGACAATACCATGCCGAGCAACGCTACTAAATAAATACAGGTTTTCTTCATTTTGTGCTGTTATTTAAATATTTGTGACAAAATTATGAAAAAAGGAGTGAACCTCAAAGAAAAAGTCACTATTTTTTTTAAAGCTTAAATCGCAGTCAATTAAAAAAGTGTAGCACTTATTTGCATCAGCAAGAAAGATTTCATATTTTTGCAATCGCAACCAACAATTCTTCAGTTTTAGTTTTTCGATTATGCGCAGAATGTTTGTTTTCCTGGTGTGGCTGCTGTCAATTTCTGCCTCTGCGCAGACTTATCGCTACAGCACGTCCTTCGTTGTGTCGCAACGCAATTTCTGCGACACCATCCCCATCGACGTGGTGGATGGCCACGCCGTGGTGACGGTGACAATGGGCGGCGAACGCATGCGGATGATGATCGACACGGGGTCGGCGCAGGGCATGGTGTTTCAGAATCGCCTGCCGGCATACTGGAAAGAACTGGGGAATATCGTTTCCCACGATGCCAACAACCATACAGACACGGTGAAGGTCGTTGGACTGCCGCCTTTCGAGCTGGGGGGCAGCACCATATCGGGCTACGTGGCAACGGTGATGCCACGGGCGAGGACGACCGACAAATGGGACGCGATAATCGGCTTCGACCTGTTCAACAAGGGCCTGACGGCAAAGATAGACACGCGACGTAAGGTGCTCATCCTGAGCGACCGCAAGAAGTTGTTCGACGAGGAGGAGGGATATGAAATGAAGTACAAGCTGAAATGGTTTGTGCCCTACGTGATGGTGAGCCCATTTATACGCCACACAGACGAGGTTCTATTCGACACCGGCGCCACGCCTCTCTACGAGATGAACAAGCAGAGCTTCGACACTCACGCCTACAAGAGCAAGAATGTCGGTTCGCAGGTGGAAGACCGTACACACGGCAGTGCTGCCATTGCCGGCCACAGCGTGGAGCAGGACGACGAGGTGGTGCTGCTTCATCTGAACCGGCTGGAATGTGGCGGCTTCGAGTTTCGCGACGTGCGGGCTCTCACCACGCAAGGTTCGTCGCGCATAGGAGCGGCAGTGATGGACTATGCCGCGGTAGTGATAAATCCTTTCAAGAAACGCCTGAAGCTGCAACCTTACAGCAGTGGCGACAGCGTCCACGTGGGCAACAAGATGTTCGGCACTGCCTTCGTTCCGGTGAACGGCCGTCCGACGGTGGGCCTGATATTCGCAACGAGCGATGCCTACATACAGGGACTGCGTCAGGGCGACATCATCGAGAGCATCGACGGTGAGAGGATGTACACCTTCCGCGACTTTACGCGCTTCCCATTTGTGAAGGGCAGAAAGCACAAATTTGTGGTAGTAGACAGCGAAGGCAACCGCAAAGAACTAATGGTGGAAAGGTAATTGTTAATTGAAAATGGATAATGGACAATGGACAATTATGATTAGCCCTGCCATTTGAGGTCACCTCTACCTCATCTAACCTTCCTCATAGGGAGGTGGAAAAACCACCTGACAAAAAAGCGAAGAACAATAACGAAGTCCACTCCCGCCCCCGGAAAGAGGGTTTGGGTGTGGACGTTTCATACATTGGAAAGGGATAAGATGGTGGAGTCAGTCTTTCAGCGAATATGTGATTGTCGACACCACACGGATGTTTTTCTTGTAGGGCACGTCGCCGTCCTCGATGGAGAACTCTCCCTGACCTGCCTCCACGATCTTGTTAATCTTAGAGTGACTGTTCTCAGCAAACTGCTTTGCCGTCTTCTCGGCGTTGCTTATCGCCTCGGCCATCATGTCGGGCTTGAGTTCCTGGAACTTTGTGTACTCATAGTTGGCGTAGCTCGAGCTAAGGATGACGTTGCGGTCGAGCAATTCGTCGGTCTTCGACATCAGCTCGTCGATAAACTTCGTGTCTTTCGACGTCACGGTCACACTTCTGTTCACGCTGTACCTGAACAGCGGGCGGTTGTTGCCCCATGCATTTGCCATGTTGTCGTCGACGTTTGCAGAGGAAGCGCTGACTGTTGCCTTGCCTTCTACGCCCTTTTCCTTGAGGAATGCTTGCAGCGACGCCACCTTCGTATTCAGACTTGCAAAGATGGGTTTCAGCTCGTCGCCCGACTCCTGAAGGTTCATTGTCCACGTCACCTTGTCGGCATCTACTTGTCTCTCGGCCAGTCCCTTGACCTTTACTTTGCGGTCTTTGTTAGCAAAATTGTCGATTCCGCCCTTGATGCAAAGCCCGAGGGCGAGCATACCGAACGCTATGGCTGCTGCCACGAGCGCCGGTCCGATGATGCGTTTTTCTTTCTTTTCTTCCATATTGTATATAATTTTAAAAGTGTGATTTACTATTTTCTTAATGCACGTCGTTTTAGTGTATACATTGCCTGCTTCACTTGGTTGACGAGTTGCTCCGGGCAGTCGGGTTTGCTCTTTATCCATGCCTCCACCTTCTCCTGAGCCTGTCGCGTGTGGTGTCCTCCGAGGAGAGCACTTATCCAGTAGCCTGGGAAGAATATGTCGGCGGTCTGCTGTATCTCAGGCAGCAGCTGCAATCCGTCTTCTATGTACGAGTTGGCTATCTGTTCTCGCGAAGGGTCGCATAGCAGTGCGAGCATGTCGCGCGTCCAGGGTTCCATGCGCCGGTTCTCGGCCTTCAGGAGCGAGCGGAACAGCTCTGTCTGGCTAAGCAGGTCGGGGGCACAGGCACGGGAGATATAGTCGAACGCTCGCAACTTGTCCGTCTGACTGATGCGCTTCCGTTCGGTGGCGAGGATGTCTTGCCACTTGTCTGGCATGATGACAGCCAGGTGGTAGGCCATGGAGGTATAGTCGTCGGGGGTGAGCAGCGAGTCGGTCTGGTTGAGCCACAGCTCGTAGACGTCGGCAGCCACAGCGGGCGAGGTGACCGTCTGCGACAGATAGCGCATTATCTGTTGCCGCACGGAGGGCAACGGGTGGGACGTGGCGTCATTCTGCAGATAGTACTCCATATAGCCGCGCTCGGCGGGCTGCAGGTCGTTGCAAGCAACGGCGATGTTGCTGCCGACGACAGAACAGAGAAGCGGATCGGTCTCGTTCATGAGGAACGTGTTCATCGTGAGAAGATATTCGCTGACAGGAATATTCCCCATCAGATAATTCTCATGCAGGTTTTCTATTGCCGCAAAGCGGCACGTGGCGTTCTCCATCAGTTGCCACGAATAGGCCGACATGGCCGTGGCGATGCTGTCGAGCATAAACCGTCCGTAGGCCAGGCCGTCGTAGTTGGGCAGGATGGCATACGGCTTCTTGGCGACGGGCACTCTTACCTCTGCTTTGTCGGAGACGACTTCCACCACATCAAACTGCCCCTTCACCTCGTCGTAGAGCCCCATCTTCACCGTCTGTGGCCACACCAGCCCGCGGCCCGCGGCATCGTTCTGACGAACAACGAGATTCTTCCCGTCGAACGAATAGGTGAACAGCGGCATTCCGCGCTGCTTCACCCACACGCCGTCGAACTCGCTGAGCCGTGCCTCGGGGGCTTCACGGGCGAGGATGGCGATGAGATCGTCCCACGTGGCATTGCCGTTTTTATACGTATCGAGATATCGCCGCAGCCCTTTCTGCAGGCGCTCGGCACCCATCTGGCGCTCGATCATCTGCATCACAATGGGCGCCTTGTGGTAGATGATGTTGCCATAGAGCATACTGGCATGGCACAGATTGTCGAGCGGCTGCTGTATGGGGGGGGTGCCGTCGGTGCGGTCTACCGACATGGCTGCCGCATGGTGGGCTTTCAGGAAGAGAAGGTCGTGGTCGATGTCGGGGAACATCTCGCGGGAGATCTTGTCGGCCATGAAATTAGCAAACACCTCCTTCGTCCACACATCGTCGAACCATCGCATCGTCACCAAGTCGCCGAACCACATGTGGGCCGTCTCGTGAGCGATGAGTTTTGTGCGGGCGAGCCGCTCGTCGGGCGTGGGATTCTGCCCGAGGAAAACAGTGCGGTCGTTGAACTGAATGCATCCGGGATGCTCCATGCCCCCAAACTGATAACCCGGGAGGATGACGAAAGCATATTTCGGAAACGGATACGCGATGCCTGTATATTGTTCCATCCACCGCAGCGACCTTGCCGCCTCGCCGAAGATGGCCGGCAACTGAGCCACTTTCGCGCTGTCGGTTTCACGATAGAATGCCGTCATCTCGCGGCCATCGACAGTCGCGCCGGCAACGGAGAAACGTCCTGCCACAAACGAGAAGAGATACGTCGGCAGCAGAGGAGTCTCGGCAAAGACGGCAGTCTTGCGACCATCCCCCTCATCCACCACACCGCACTGCGTGCAAGACATTATCTCCCAGTCGGTAGGCAACGTGGCACGGAGCGAAAAGTGCGCCTTCAGGTCGGGCTGATTGAAGCACGGGAACACGCTGCGGGCATGGTCGGGCACGAAAAGAGTGTACATGTAGTCGTTCGACCGGTTCAGCGCGCCATCGCCACTGACGAAGGAAAGCGCAACCACATTGCGCCCCTCGCGGAGAGACCTCTTCGGGAGAACGACATGCTCGTCGCGGAAAACAGTCTCTACGACCTCAGACCGGCCCACGTCCTTACCGCCGTGCCATATCTCGACAGTGTTATCAAGCCGCTTACCCTGAAAATCGAGCTGCAGGTCATCGGTGCCATGCCAGTCGAATTCTACGACGACAGTGCCGCGAACAGCCTCTGCTTTCTCGGCAGGAATATCCATTCGCAGCTCATATCTCACATTACTTATGCAAGTTTTACGGCTTTCGGCCAACGCTTCCGACACTCCACGCTCCACCCTCACCTGCCCCAGAGCCACGGCACAAGGCAGGAGAAGCAAAACAATGAAAAGCCAACCAATGCGTCTGTCCATCTTCGATACCTGTTTTCTGCACGCAAAGATAAGCATTGCATCGCTAAAACAACAATAAAACCTCAATTTTTTTTCGCCGCCATCACTATTTTCCTCCCGTACCGCTATAAAACACCAGCGTCACTATCAAAGCCAGATACTGATAGTATCAAAGCCAGATACTGACATAGGTACGACTCCTCGCGCACGCACACGGGATAATATAATAAGGTGTATACACAAAAAAAGCCCGCCTCATCTCTCTACCTGGGAGGGGAAAAGAGATGAGACGGGGATAGTTGGCGTTAGCCCCTGATTCTCCGATGGAGGACTTTGCAGGAGACTAATCTGTCGGTCCGTCGTTCTGTTACTTTGAGTATGACGGGCGTACGAAGTGAGCCTTGTAGAGGTAGTCGGCGCAGCGGCGCACACCTTCCATGATGTCGATTGTGCCGTCGGTGCCTTCCATCTCAACGACGTAGTTCTCCAGACCTGCTGTCTTCGCAGCATTGAAGATGCCGTCGAAGCCTACGAAGCCGCTCTCTCCAAGCTCATAGACGTCCTTGATGTGGAGCATCTTGAAGCGCCCGGGATACTTCTTGAAGTAATGAACGGGTGCCACCTTGGCCATGTTTGCCCAGTACACGTCCATCTGGAAGAACATGTAGTCGGGATTGGTGTTCTGGATGAAGTAGTCGTACCACACCTGCTCTGTGCCCGGAATCTTCTCGAATTCGTGGGCATGGCTATGGTAGCCGTACTTGAGTCCTGCTTCCTTGCAGAGCCGGCCAATCTCGTTGTGATAGTCGCAGATAGTCTTGGCCTCGTCGAGGCTCTTCGGCACGTTAGCCCATGGGGTCACGATGTACTCCATGCCGGCATCCTTGTGAGCCTTGATGGCTTGCTTCCACCATTTCATGGCGTCCTTGAAGTCGTGGTTGGCAACCTCCTCGTCGGAGAGTCCACGTGTAGCATGCGACGATATTGGCTTGAGTCCTGCTGCCTCGCAGTCTTTCTTATACTGCTCGGGGCTTACTCCGTAGAACTTTCCATTGTCGTAGTTGGCAGCCTCGACGGCTGTGTAGCCCCATTCCTTCAGCTGTTTGAAGGTGGCTTCGTGGTTCTTTGCATAGGTCTCGGCGTTGCCTACGACCTCGCGGATGCTGTATAACTGCAGGGCCATTTCCTTCTTCACTATCTGACGGCGGTGGGGACGACGGCGCTGCTGGGCCGATACGCTGATAACACTTGTGACCAGCATCAGGGCTGCTATTGCTAATACTTTCTTCATATCCTTCTTTTAGTCTCTGACTTTAATACGTACATTGCGATACCATACATCGTCGCCATGATCCTGGAATCCGATGTAGCCTTCGTGGTTCTCACCACCCATGTTGAGCAGTAGGTTGTATGCAGCTGGGAATTCGCCGTCGGCGCGGAACTTACTGTTGTCGAGCATTTCCTTCCACTTCGGTGTCCAGAGGTGATACTCGAGCACTTCCTCGCCGTTCTGATAGTGCCATACGGAACCCTTGAAGACGGTGATCTTGGCTGTGTTCCACTCTCCGAATGGCTTGGCATTCTGTGGCTTTGCAGGAATCATGTCGTAGAGCGATGCAGCCTGACGGTTGCCGTCGACGCCTTGGTTAGCATCTTCGTGGTTTGCATTGTCGAGTACCTGGTATTCAGAAGCACTCTGCCAGATGGGGAGATACTCGCCCTTGCTGTTTGTCACTTCCTGTGCGAGGTAGAACACGCCGGAGTTACCACCCTCGGAGATCTTGTATTCGAACTCGAAGTCGAAGTTCTTGAACTTGTGGGCGAAGATAAGGTCGCCGCCGCCTTCCATCTGAGCCTCGCCAGTGCCAGAGCCCTTCAGGTGAATAGCGCCATCTTCCACATTCCAGCTTGCAGGGGCTTCATCTTTACCATAGCCACGCCAGCCGTCGAGATTCTCACCGTTGAACAGGGTGATATAACCATCCTTGTCGGCGGTGTACTTCGAGAAATCAACAAGTGCCTTGTCGGCAACGATAGCCACCTTGGCGTCTTCATCCACCACAGCGGCGTCAGCCTTTGAGCAGCAGCAGTTGCCACAGGTGCACTCACACTTCTTCTTGCAGCAAGAGCCAAGCACAAGCACGGCAGCCACTGCAACGATAAATAATTTCTTCATTTCCTATGTGTTTTGTTTTAAATTGTTCGACATAAAAAGATTCTTGCCCCTCTGCAGCGAGAGACAAGAACCCCAATAAATTTAATCTAACACCTTGATGCGGATATTGCGGAACCACACGTCGTTTCCGTGGTCCTGCAAGCCGATGAGACCTTTTTTCTCTACGCCGCCGCAGTTCTTGAGCAGACGGAATGCCGATGGCCATTTGTCTTCGGCAAACTTACTCTTTTGGAGCATTTCCACCCACTCTGGTGTCCACAGCTTGTACTGTAGCACCTGCACGCCGTTCTGATAGTGTGTGACGGTACCGTTCTCCACGCGGATCTTCACCTTGTTCCATTCGCCGTAGGGCTTTGCGTTCTGTGGCTTGGCAGGTATCATGTCGTAGAGTGATGTCGATTTGTGGTTGCCGTCGACGCCCAGTTTGGCGTCGGGATGGTTCTCGTTGTCGAGCACCTGGCACTCGGGGCAGGAGATGTAGATGGGCTCCAGTTCGCCGTCGGCATTTGTTTCTTCTTTACCCAGATAGAATATTCCGGAGTTTCCTCCCTTTGATATTTTCCATTCCATCTCGAGTTCAAAGTTGCCAAACTCATGTGCGAAGATGATGTCGCCGCCCTCCCCTTTCTTTGAGGAGTCGAGCTTTATGCATCCATCTTCGATGATCCATTTCGACGGTATGTAGGTCTTGCCGTATCCGCGCCATCCTGCAAAGGTCTTCCCGTCGAAGAGTGTGATGTATCCGCTCTTGTCGATGGGGAGCTCGTGCTTGTCCCACAGTTCCGGTCCTTGGAACCCCTGTGAGCATACGATGGTCACTGTCTTAGCGCCTTTCGTGGTCTGAGCGTTGATGCTCAGACCGATGAAAAGGCTTAATATGACTATAAAAGTTTTCTTCATTGCTTAGAGAGTTGGGAGTTCTGGCAGTTTGTAACCGTTGTGATATACAGGTTTGATGAGCTGAGCAGCGAATTCATTTG
Organism: Prevotella sp.; assembly: GCA_017477435.1. Taxonomy (GTDB): domain Bacteria; phylum Bacteroidota; class Bacteroidia; order Bacteroidales; family Bacteroidaceae; genus Prevotella. Next base: position 8,719 of record JAFUVV010000006.1, on the reverse strand, counting down.
CATCAACAGGCTCACTGTAGTCGCGGTCGAATGTTGGGTGACCCTCAACAATGTTGAACTTGTCTTCGATGACGAAGCGTATCTTAGCGTCGGCAGGAATGTTGGTGAATCGCATATTCTCGGCATCCCACTTGAGCCACTGGCGCAGGTCTTGCAGACGTACGGCTGCCACACCCATGACGATGATTTCGTTCAGAGGTCCTGCCTCGCTGAAGTCGGAAGATGATGGTACGCGGTTCTCCGGGCTTTCCTTACAAGCGCGTATCCAGTCTTGCTGGTGGTTGTCGTCCTTGACCACGCGGCACAGCTCTGGCACGACAGGTGTGCGTCCTGACACGAGGAATGGCTCGTAGCCGTAGGTACCTACGACCATGGTGTCTTTTGTTCCGTAGTATACGGTTACGCCGTTGTCGTCGAAGTGCTTATCCTTTGGCATGTCGAATGGCAGTTCTGGACGTATGCCGCCGTCGTACCATGTGAGTTCGCATGCTGGAAGTGCGAGCTTCTTCATGTTGTCGCGTGCCGGGAAGCGATATGTGATCTTCTCTGCCGATGGGCAAGAGTCGGTCATGAGCATTGTAGATGTACCGATGACCTCTGATGGTGCGCCGAGGTTGAGTCCCTTGTATGCCACCTGGAGGATGTGGTTTGCCATGTCGCCGAGTGCGCCAGAACCGAAGTCCCACCATCCGCGGAAGTTCCAAGGTGTGTAAACCTCGTGGTATGGGCGGAATTTAGCCGGGCCGATGAATGCGTCCCAGTTCATTGTCGATGGCACGGGCTGTGCCTGCTTAGGAGCGTTGATGCCTTGTGGCCATATTGGGCGGTTTGTGAACGAGTCGATGCGTGTCACCTCACCGATCTCACCATTCCACAGCCAGTTGAGTGCCTGGCGTGTGCCGCGGCTCGATGCACCCTGGTTACCCATCTGTGTAGCTACTTTATACTTCTTAGCGAGCATTGTGAGCAGACGCGACTCGTAAGCATACAGAGTCATTGGCTTCTCCACATACACGTGCTTGCCGGCCATGATAGCGTCGGCAGCGATGATAGCGTGGGTGTGGTCGGCGGTAGCCACGAGCACTGCGTCGGCGCTCTTGAGCTGCTCGTCGAACATCTTGCGATAGTCGTTGTAGCGTGCTGCGTTTGGATAGCGCTCAAACACCTTTGCTGCGTACTTCCAGTCAACGTCGCACAGAGCGATGATGTTCTCGGTTTCCATAGCGTGGAGGTCGGCCGAACCACGTCCGCCGATACCGACGCCCATGATGTTGAGTTTGTCACTTGGAGCTTTCTTGCCTGCTTTCTTGCCCAGCACAGATGCGGGAACAATTGTCGGGGCAACGATCATACCTGCCAGAGCGCTTCCGCCTCTCTTCAGGAATTCTCTTCTTGAAATATCTGCCATAATTTTTTTGGTTAATAGGTTAAAATATGTGTTTGATGTTTAATTATCAGATTTATCACGACGCTATTGAGCAGTGTGGCGGCTGCATTGCCGCTGCCTGCCCTTACGCCGGGTGTTGGTGTTTTTGCCAGAGTCGTTTTTCATACGTCTGCTTGATGCAAATTCCACTAAGTAGCCACAAAAATAATAATTTTCTCGCGTCTGTGATATTTTTCTGTAAGAAAATTCCCTCTTGTTAACATCTTTTTGCCATTGGCTTTTCTTTGACGTCGGAAAATGTGCTGTCGAGTGGAAAGACTGCATTGTGTACGTGCACAAAAAGTGCTGAATGTGCAATTTCGCAGTTATTCGATGCCTTCTTCCCACGTGTCGAACTCTATCGGCTCCGTCACTCCTGCGGCTCGGCACATTTCCTCTATGCGCCTGCGCTCGGCGGTAGTGAGGGGTCGGTCGCCGCGCTTGAGGCGGTAGTAGCCGACTCGGGTGAAATCGGATTGCAGCTGTCGGCTTATCTCCCGGGCTTTGAGCATCGGGACATTGTCGAAGATATGTCTGAACCCACGGGCTTGGGAGGCAGGCGTGAGAGACTGAAACTCTTCGCAACCATGCGACTGCGTGACATTGATACACGGATTGACTACCTGCACAAACCGTCGGCCGGTGGGCATATAGCCGCGAATAAGCCATCTCATGCACGTCGTTTTCATCGGGCACTCTTCATGAAGGCAGAGCGGCGTGCGCTCAGCAAGGGCAATGTATTTTTCTTCTGTTGTCATAAATAAATTAATGTGTTTTTACTGGTTTGACAATTATCCTTTGAAATCATTCTCGCCTGCAAAAGTAAGAATTGTCTCCCTACGGTGAAAGCGATTTACGTTTTCAGGGTTAACCACCTCTTCATGTCTCAGTATCTGGGCTTGATACTGCGAGTATCCGGGCTTGATACTGCGAGTATCCGGGCCTGATACCGGGAGTATCAGCGCTTGATACTGGGAACAGTTACAATACTTGGGTGCAACATTCTTAGTTTTGTAAAACTTTTCCTACCTTTGCAGCGGAAAAATTAATTACCAACAACACAAAACCAATGAAACATCTTCTAAATCTTATCCTTACGGCCGTTGCCGCCTCGGCGATGTCGATGCTGCCGATCTCTGCACAGACGATCACTGAAGCCGATCTGGGCATCATCACCGAGCAGCCTGCGGGCACCATTCGCTACTATCAGCGCAGCGGGCAGTCGATAACCGACAACGGTGAAGGACACCACGGAATCATCATCCGCCAGACTACCGACGCTGCCGGACATACAAAGGCGGAGAAGGTGGTGAGATAGAAGAAGCCCCCTGTGCCCCTTACTTCTTGCCCCTTGCCCCTTTTAAAAAAACGGAGGCACTCCATGTGGAGCGCCTCCGTTTTCTATTTGTCGTCATCGCGTGGATGACATTTATTTCAACTACTTGCGAACGATCTTCTTCACCTGTACCTTGCCATCCTTGCCTATTGTCTGGCGGATGATCACACCCTTAGTGTCGGCCTTCACAGCGCGACCCTGCAGGTCGAAGTACTTGGCGTTGCCGTCCTCAGCGTCGATGCTGTCGATGCCGGTCTCAACCTTCTTCTCGAGCACTACGTTGGTGTAGCAGCTGTAGAACGACAGTTCTCTCTTACCACCGGAGATGATCAGGCAGTCGTTCGCATTGGCCATGGTGATCTTCTCCATGTCGGCATCGGCAGTGAACGGGAGAGGCTTAGCAGACCACTCATCCCAGTCGGTACCGTGGAAGTACATCGGATATACCTTATCCTGGTAGTTGAAGTCGCCAAGATATTGTGCATCGTCGAATGTGACGGTCTCTCCGTCGACGGTACCCTTCACCCATGCCTCGGGCAACCAATCCTGCGGGAAGCCCTGGACGTAGATCTGGTCGCCGTCGAAGCCGACGTTGACGTCAAACTCTACAGGCTCGAAGGTGAAGCCTTCGTCCTCAACATCTTCAACAGCAATCTTGCGAGCCTTAGATGCAGCACCTGGTGCCGATTCTTCCTCAGGAGCAGAGACAATCTTGTCGGCCTTGAATGTGTAGACCTCAGTAACCATATCGGCTGGAGGTGTGACTACCTCATCAGGAATGAGAGTCTTGTAGTACTCAACGAATGTGTAGGTAATCCATGGATTAATCTCGTCCTTCGAACCGTCGTTCTCGAGGATATACGGAGTAACGGAGGTGATGCGCTCACCCTCCACATCGTAGTTGAAGACGATGTCGCTGATGGTCTCGCCATCCTCAGTACCGATGATATACTCCACTCCATAGTCGTCGCCACCGACAAACTGTCCTGATGGAACGATGATCTGGTCGCCGCTTATGGTTCCCTTCACGTATGAATCTTGGAAGAAGTATGCCAGACCGGAGAGGTAGACGTCGTTACCGTCGAAGGCAACCTTAACCTGCAGTGCCTCCTGATTGATGGCAGAGTATCCCTTGAAACTACCTGTTGCATCGAGATACCAGTCTTCTGGCTCTACACCCTCTGGGAGCTCAACGAGCACATCCTCTTCAGGTGTTCCGCCTACGATGGTGTAGAAGAAGTCGAGCTCGGGCAGGATGCTCTCGTCGGCAGTCTTCTTCACTGCTCCGTCAGGAATGATGAGAGTGTACTCACCAGGTGTTGTCACCTCGTCGAAGGAAATATAGAGCTGCTTTCCGCCAATCTCATAGATAGGAGTGGTGAACTCCTCTTCGGTCTCGTTGTTGAAGAGTATTGCCTCCGGCTCTTCGATAGCCTCGATCATGTAGTTGTTGAAGGTGATGGTGAACGTACTGAGGCTCTCCACCTCGCCTTCTGCAGGCTCGATGGTGTAGTCGGGCTTTGGAGCACCGGCAACGGTATACTTGAATGTGAGCTCGGGCACTACCTCTTTGTAGCCTTCGATAGTGATTGCGCCGGCAGGGATTGTCAGCACATAGTCGCCAGCCTCTGTGACGGCCTCTTCGAAGTCGATGTTAACGGCAGTACCGTCTTCATTTGCTGCCATACCACCCTCGGCAACAGAAGCACCCGATGCGTCGTTGATGGTTGGGATAGCATCTTCGTTGGCTGTCACCTTGAAGTCGCCCACGGTAAGCACGAAGTTCTGCAGGCTCTCCACCTCACCTTCTGCAGGAGTGATGGCGATCTTGTCTATCGGGTTCTCCTCCTCTTCTGAGCCAACGGTCACCTCTATGCTGTTCAGCTGGGTGTTACCGGCGATGGTGACGACCACCTTCTGTGCGCTGCCTGTCCAAATATTAGCCTCGAAAGCACCGCTGTCGGCCGTGTTGCCGTCGTTCCAACGGGCATTGTTGAACACGATCTTCGTGATATCGCTGCTTCCCTCGGGCACCTCGAATGTGAGAGTACCTCCATATACGCGGAGCTGTATGCCCACGTTGTTGGCAAGCCAGAAGCGGTTAGGCGTGTTGCCGCCGCTTGGCGAGATGGTGAGCGATACGCCATCCTGTTTGATCACCTTGTCCTCAGTGATGTCGCCAGAGTTGTCGAGGTTAGACGTCGGCGTGGTCTCTGGGTCGAGGGCGTTGAAGTTGAAGGTGTAGACACCGTCGGCCACTGGATCTGCCTTTGCGTCTGGGTTAGACTCTATCCAGCCAATCTCCGACTCATGACGCTCGTCGGCACCATAGTATACGGTCTGTATGCCTACGCGGTTGTAGTCCATGAAGTTGTAGTCGGTGAACATTATAGCCTTTGCTCCTTCCGGATAGCTGTCGTCGCCGAAGGCATCGAAGTAGTACATCGAACCTTCTCCTGGAACGTATGGCAGTTCCTGCACATCCTCCGTTGTGCCGAAGTAAGCGGCTGTGAATGTTGCTTCGCTGATGGTTCCTGCCTTGTCGAAGTACACCTTTATGTAGAGTTTCGATGTGAGCAGGTCTTTACCTTCGTTGCTCACCGTCGGAATGTCGGCCACGAAGTACGACAGGCTCGGGTCTATCTGCACGATCGTCGGAGTAGCCGGAGTAGCGGGCTGCTCTGGCAGAGGCTTGAATTCTGGTGCATATACCTGCTTGAAGTATGCGAGTTCGAGCTTGCTCACCGTGATGGCAAAGTTGTCTTCCGTGACGAACGACTTGTTCTCTGCATCATAGTCGAACACAAGTTCTTTAATAATCTCTGCATCCGTCTCTCCTATTGTGAACGGAGTGAAGTAAACCTGCGGATAATTTGCGCTGTATGCTCCAAGGAACTGCTTGTATGGGAAGACTACCTTGTCGCCGTTGATGGTACCCTTGATCCATGCATCGGATATTCCGCTCCAGATGCCCTGCACGTATACGTCGTTGCCGTCGAAGCCGACGTTGACGTTATACTTTGAGTCGCGCTCGGTGACTGTTGCATCCGACTTGTAGCTCACGAGATACTCTTCGGTCTGCAGGCCCTCAGGCACCGTGACGAGCTCGTCAACCTCCTGCGAGATGGTGGAGCCGCTGTAGTAGTAGACGTCAAAGTTGAATGCCGTAGCCGACTTGTTCATTGCAAAGTAGTTCTGGCAAACGTATGTCTTGTCGCCGTCGAAGGTGAATGTAGCAGCTTGAGCCTGATACACCACGAAATATGTGGGCACATCGTTTTCCACTGCCAGCAGCTGTCCTGTTGGGAACGTGATCGAACCGTCGGCGTTCTTCACACCCTTTATCACTGCGTCGGGCAGTGCAGCTGAGAATCCTGAGAAGTAGACGTCAGAGCCGTCGAAGCCCAGTTTCGCATTCGGGTTGTCGTAGGTCACCAGACCGCTTGCCGTGTACTGAGTGGCATGGAATGTCCATGTGTCCATCGTCACACCATCTGGCACTGTCACCGGATCGGGCAGTGCTGGCTTCTCGCCGCCAATCTGCATCTTTGTGAAAGCCTCAAGGAAATACACCCTGTCGGTAGCTGCATTTATGACCACGTGGGTCGCCGACATAAAGACATCGGCGTCGGCATCATAGTCGAATATCACATCGCTGATTGTCGACGTACTTGTAAGACCGTTGGAGCCAATCAGATAGATGCTGTAGCTGCCGTATGCGCCCAGATACTGAGCGATAGGTATTACGAGCTGTCCACCCTGCATAGAACCTTTCACCCATGCATCAGGGAAGCTCGTTCCACCGAGACCTTTCACGTAGACATCCTCACCGTCGACGCCGATTTCTGCAGTAGCCTCATAGCTATCGCCGTCGCTGTTTTCAGCATAGATGGGGTAAGTCTTCGTCTCGAGTCCTTCTGGCGGAGTCACTGCCACGTCGCCCTCAGCCTTTCGTGGAGCTTTTGCCACAGCACCATTGCTGTTTGCGTCGAACTTAGCAGTGTTTGTTGTTTGTGTAGCACTGGGCAACTCGACAGCAGAAACGGCTTTCCACTCCCTTGGCGTAGGCTTCTGTGCATACGATACTACGGTGAGCATCGCTGCCAAAGTAAAAAGAAGAAATCTTTTCATAAGCTGTAATTTTGTGTTAGAAAATAATTAAATGATATCGATAAAAATTAATATTTTAAACCAATAATCGCTGCAAAATTAAATAAAAATATGAAGTAAAACTATTATTTAGTAAGTTTTTTAAGTTAAAAACTGCATATTTATTTAAAAATAGGTGCATATTTCTTAAATGATTGATATAGGTCAAGGAGAGGAGAGAGGAGAGTGGAGAGTGTAGAGTTATCGTCCTTCGTCTTTCGTTATCGTCCTTCGTCCTTCGTTATCGTCCTTCGTGAAGTAGTGTTTCCCTCTCCAAGGAACCAACGGTCGTTTGTTAGAGCAGTTTACTGCGAGAGGAATGAATTGCCAGTGCTTGCTTAGAAACAAAATGGGCCGTTTTGTTCGGCATAAAAGGCTCTTATGCCCGGCATGACGAACTCTTATATTCAAAATAAAGGGCTCTTATCGTTGAGATAAAAGCCCTTTATATCTTTGCGTAGTAACGTTTAATGTCTAACGGTCTGAGCCTTAGCCATAAAACCGAAAACCTTAAAACTGAAAACTTAAAACCTTAAAACTAATTCTCCGGTGCTTCGTCGATGAGGTCCATAAACTCGTCGAGCTTAGGAGTGATGATGATCTGCGTGCGGCGGTTGCGCTGTCGGCCGAGCTCGCTGTCGTTGGTGGCCAGGGGGTTATATTCTCCACGTCCGCCTGCGGTGAGTCGCTTGGGGTCTACGCCGTAGTTGTTCTGCAGATACTGCACGACGCTCGATGCGCGCAGGCAGGAGAGGTCCCAGTTGTTGCGAATGTTCTCGCGGTGGATGGGCACGTTGTCGGTGTTGCCCTCGATGAGCACGTCGTAGTCTTTGTAGTCCATGATAATCTTTGCAATCTTCGAGAGTGTCTCTTGTGCGCGATCGTTTATCTCATACGAGCCGCTCTTGTAGAGCATGTTGTCGGCCAGGGAGATATAGACCACACCCTTTAGCACCTGCACATCAACCTCCTTGAGCTCTTCCTTCGAGAGGGATCGGGTGAGGTTGTTGGTGAGGATCATGTTGAGCGAGTCGCTCTTCGACTTCAGTTCTGTCAGGTGACGGATGTACTGGTTGGATTCGTTGATCTGGTCTACGAGTTTCTCTATCGACACGTTGTTCTGCGAGGCGTTGGTGAGACTCTTGTCGAGCGACTTCTGCAGTCGTGCATAGTCGCTCTTCTGCTGTCGGAGCTGGTCTTCGAGTGCTTTTACGCGAGCTGTGGATGCGGCGAGCTGCTCTTTTACAACCTGATAGTTGGTGTTGAGATTGGTGTTCTCGTTCTGCAGACTCTGGTTGTCGAGGCGACAGGCCTCAAGGTCTTTCTTGCTTGCGCAGGAGCCCAGTATGAGTGCAACACAGAGGAGTCCTGCGGTCATGAGATTCTTTCTTTTCATATTTTTTCCTTTCTTTGTTTTGTTCGACATTTGCGAGCGAAATTACTAATAAGACGCAAGAAAGGGGAAAAAGTTGCTTCTCTTTAGTGAAATTTAACTTTAATTTCGGAAGTTAAAGGAGTTTGGGAGTTAAGGAGTTAAAGAGTTAAAGGAGTTAGTGGGAGTTAAGGAGTTAAAGGAGTTAGTGGGAGTTAGTTCGCTGCGCTCACGGGAGTTAACGGACATATGATTGTCTTTTTAAACTATTTAGGAGTTTCTTTAGGAGTTAACAGGAGTTAGTGGGAGTTAGTTCGCTGCGCTCACGGGAGTTAACGGACATATGATTGTCTTTTAAATCTTTGGAGTTAGGGAGTTAGTGGGAGTTAACGGGAGTTAGTTCGCTGCACTCACGGGAGTTAACGGACATATGATT
>JAFUVV010000005.1 GCA_017477435.1 Prevotella sp. | reverse complement strand
GTGAAAGTCAACTTTGTCCCTGAGGGCAAGGGTGGCAGCCAGAAGGGCAGCAAGAAGAGTTTCTATCTGAAGGATGGACTGAAGATCAAGGAAGCTCCAAAGAACGCTGTCGATACCAGCAAGCCAGTTGAGCCGTAAGAGAGAAAGCAAGAAATGGTTTTCATCTCTGCATACTCCCAAGATGGGTGCTCTGCCTCGGAGAGGCGGAACACCCTCTTTATCGTTTATTAACACATGGGGTTGCAGGATTGAAATAGAAATGCTATCTTTGCAAAAAAAAGAAATGATATGATAGAACATTGGTATGAATATCTCCCTGCTGCGTGGTTCACTCCCGGGGGAAAAATCTATTTGCCTATCTCCCTGCTGATAGTATTTGCTATAGGCTTTGCAGTGGGATATTTGATAAGGAAGAAATGAAAGTGTGACAGTGTGACAGCGTGACAGGGTGACAGCAATAGGGGTATTTCATACCTATTTCTATTTTTAAGCCCCCCCCTTTTTTTTCTTAAGCCGCCCGAGGCGGCTCCCCCCCCCTTTTTTTTCGGCTTCGCCGAAGGCAGCAGAAGAGGTCTTGAATTTTTAACGACGTGAGACATGGAGGAGAGAAAACTTGTGTTCAAAGGTACGTGGAGGAGTTACCAGAAGAGGGTCTTGGATGGTCTTCCGGTTTACCAGCGCGACAAGAAGCTCCGTAACTCCTAAACTTAAATGAATTATATTAACGGAAAAGAATATCGTATTATGGAATATATGTCGCAGGAGGGCTATGACAAGCTTGTGGCCGAGCTCCGTGAGTTGGAGAATGTTGAGTTGCCTCGTGTGAGGGATGCTATTGCTGAGGCTCGCGATAAGGGCGACCTGAGTGAAAACTTTGAGTATCATGCTGCGAAGCGCGAGCAGGGACGTCTGCTCAGTCGCATCCGTTTCAAGCAGAAGGTGCTGGCGGGTGCGAGGGTGATCGACATGTCGAAGCTGAGGTCGGACGGCGTGCAGTTGTTGAGCAAGGTGGAGATAGTGAACATGAACAACAACAGCAGGATGAGCTATACGATTGTGAGTCCTCACGAGGCGAGTATCCACGAGGGAAAGATTTCCATAAAGTCGCCCATTGCCCAGGCACTGCTGGGCCGGCGCGTGGGCGACATCGTGGAGGTGCGCGTGCCGGCAGGGGTGATGAAGCTGCGCATCGAAAGCATCTCGCTGGGATAGAGAAAGGCGAAAGAGCAGAAAGGTCGCACTCGGAGAGCGATATCCCCGTAGTGCCTTTCTGCTCTTTCTTTCTTGCTATATGCCTTGCCTGCGATTTAGTCGGTTTCAGGCAGGGCATGTTTGTTTATTCGCCTGTGATGTCTTCTATCTGGTCGATGATTTCCTGATACTGGCGCTGGGTCTTGAAGTGAATTGAGAATCCAACGATTGCTCCGACGACACCTCCGACGCATCCTGCCCATAGGAGAGGGCTTGAGACGACGTCGCTGTCTTGTTTGTAGACCTCGTAGACAAACCATCCCAGCCACGCTATTATCATCGGTATGCCGAGGAACAGCCAGTCGGCATCGAATTTCTTTGCCCGGGCCATTCTCTTCCCGACCTCCACAAGGTTGTTTCGTGTCATATCGACGTTGCTCACGTTCCTGCTATTGTAGTATGTGGCTGCGGCGCATATCAGCATCATGACACATGTGGCGATCCAGAATGCGTGTGAAAAGCCGTTTAGCATCACGAAGGCCCAGTAGCCGTAGGGTAGCATGAGCAAGGCGACGGCAATGAGGACATAATATCGGCGGGCGATGCTGTCGACGTTTTTCTTCATCGATTTCTTTATGATATGCTCGTTCACTATCTCTTGTTTCTCAAGTTTATCCTTCAGCGTCTGCATTTGCCGGCGCATTTCTTCAAGTTCGTAATCCATAGTCTTAATAAAGAGTTAATCGTTTGACATTCTTTTAAGTTGCTCTCTGATTCTGAACAGTCTTACGCTGACGTTCTTTGCCGTGATGCCTACTATCTGCCCGATCTCCTCGTAGGGCATGTCTTCGAGCCACAGAAGTACGATGGCTCGGTCGAAGGGTTGCAGGCGCGATATCCGCTTGTGGAGCATGTCCACCTGGCGGGTGTCTTCGTCGCGGTCTTCAAAGAGGTTGATGTCCATAGTCAGTTTCGTCGATTTCGTGCGGCGGCGCTTTCTGTCGAGCGTGATGCAGGTGTTGAGTGCCACGCGGTAGATCCATGTCCTGACGTCGGAGCGATGCTCGAAGTTCTCAAATCCTTTCCAAAGATTGACCAGCACTTCCTGGAAGAGGTCGTTCACCTCGTCGGCATCTTGCGAGAACATATAGCACACGGTGTAGATGGTGCCCTTTTGTTCTGCTACGATTTGCGCAAATTTCGATTCTAAAGCTGTCATTGTTGTTCTGTTCAGTATGATTTTACTCTTTAGACGCAGCAAAGATACAAAAAACTACATGATGGAGCGATAATTTTCTTTTTATGATTCTTTTTATACTGAATTTGTTCCTATCTGTGGCGGAGGAGCGATTCGGATAGAGTTTTTTCTTTTTTCTCGGAAAAAAGCGGTTCGGAAAGATGGTCTTTTAAAGAATATTTTAATAATTTCGCGTGTTGTTATACAATTATAGGTCAGAGCATGAAGAAAGTGAATTTAGATGGCAGCGACTTGGTTTTCCCTCGCGACGAGCGTATCAGTTTTGAAGAGTCGACGCATACGTATCTTGTCGACGGCGTTGCGGAGATGACTCCCGTGAGCACCGTAGTGTCGAAGTTTTTCCGTCCATTCGATGCTGTCTATTGGAGTCTTCGCAAGTGCAACGGCGACGTTGTCGCTGCTGCCCGGATGCGTGAGGAATGGGATGCCAAGGGAAGCTCGTCGGCCCAGGCAGGTACTCACCTTCATCGGCAGATAGAGAACTATCTCAACACCGGTGCCGAGCCTGAGTTGCGATGTCGTGTGAGCTACGAGGGGATGTATGTGCGCCGTTCCGACGAGGTCGACATCTCCCGCGAGTGGTCGTTTTTTGAGGCTTTCGACCGCGCCACTGTCTATCATCCTTTCCGCACGGAGTGGTGTGTCTTCGACGAGGAGGCGGGCATTGCCGGGACAATCGACCTGCTTTGCTCGCGCGACGACGGGACGTTTGAGATCTACGACTGGAAGCGGAGCAACAAGGTAGACCCGCATGAGGACAATCGCTTCTCGCGGGGCATCAACGGCCTGGAGCATCTGCCCGACACGTCGTATGCCCACTACTGCATGCAGCAGAACCTATATCGCTACATGCTCGAGAAGAACTATGGCCTGACCGTGAGCCGCATGAACCTCGTCGTGCTTCATCCCGACTTCGATAGCTACCGCGTCGTGGCTGTGCCTATCATGCCGCGCGAGGTAAATACGGTGGTCAATCTGCTGAGATCGGAAAGATGAACGATTGGATTATGGTATAAAAATAGCGCCGTCGCTCTCACGAGCAGCGGCGCTTTTGCATATGTTTAACCTCAAAAATTTGTCTAAACGAATGGGAACCTCCCGGTCTCCATTGTCATCCTGTTAAACAATACTTTCATTAAGTCTTTACCTTAACATAATAACTAAAAACCTAAATAAAATACTACTAACCTAAACAATCTATTAACCTTTTGACATTGCAAAGGTAGCAACTTTCTCTTTGTGCACGCAAACAATTTGCTTCTTTTTCCGCTTTTTTGTTATCATTCTTGACATAAGTCAAATCAACTGGTCTTTTTTATTGAAAAATTGTCACAAAATGAAAGAAACACGGCTTGATTAATATCAATTCGTAGTTTTCGGGTGTCTTTGCTTACGGCCAAAGAATAATGCCCGGAATTTTTCTTCATATTGAAAGAAATGAGTAACTTCGCGGTCGAAAAACGAATCGAAATGTATAGTCTTAAGTTTAAAGTGACAACAAGTACTTGCGACAGCGAGGGCCGTCTGAAGCTCTTTTCCGCGTTGCAGATGATGCAGGACTGCTCTGAGTTGTGGATCGACCGCGAAATACCTCTCAGAGGTATCGAAGAAAGTGAGCGGACTGCTCGCCAACTATAGCCTGGTCTGGTGCCGGGCAGGGCCGTCTTCCTCATCGACGGGGGATGCACGGCAAGCTATTGGTACGGCGACATGCAGCGTCTGCAGGCGGGCACATTAGAACGACTCTGCCTGCATGTGTCGGTAGGGCTCTGCATCGGAGTTTACGAAACAAAAAAAGAATCCCACTGCGGTGAGATTCTTTTTGTTTTGAAAGAAATTCTCTTAGTCCTGTACGGCGATTCCTATCTGTCGAGTCGGCGTACGTAGATGTCGCGGTAGTAGACTCGGCTGCCGTGGGCCTGCAGTTCGAGCTGCTCGACGGGGAAGATGGGCAGGCTGCGGTCCCAGTAGTTCTCGAGCGTGACGTTGTCGACGACGAGCACTCCGTTGAGACGCACCGTCACCTTGTCGCCCACCATGCGGATATAGAAGCTGTTCCATTCGCCGAGCTTGCGGTCGGCCACGCAGAGCGGGATAGACTTGTTCTTCTGGTTGTTGTATAGTCCGCCGGAGCCTACCTGTGCACCGACGTTTGTGCGGGCGATGTCCCATATCTGCACCTGTGGCGTGCCGCGCAGATAGATGCCGGCATCAGGCTCTTCACCATTGGGGTCGAGGCGCCAGTCGACGAGCATCTCGAAGTCGCCGTACTGCTCCCGGGTGCAGATGTTGTCGTAGCCGTGGCCTACGTAGACGAGCAGGCCGTTCTCCACTTTCCAGTCTTCACGCATGCGCTGGTCGGCATCGAACTGCTTCTCGGCCAGCTCTATAGGAGCCATCTTAGCCCGTGCAATGGGGTTCTCCACGAGTCCCTTCCAGCCCGAGAGGTCTTTGCCGTTGAAGAGAGAGACGTATCCCTCCTCCGTTCCTGCTTCGGCGAGCCGTGCGATGATGGCATTCCGCTTTCCGCCCGAGAGCTGGAGCGCTGCCTTTGCGAGGAGCGAGCGGGTGATGGCGCCGTTGTACTCTTTGTTACCCATGGCAATCTCATAGATACCCTCGGCAGCTGTCTTCCCGAGCTGCTGATCGGGGAGATAGTTGGCGAGTACGTTCATAGCAACAAACGTCCCTGTGTGTCCGATTTGCTTCAGCAGGTCTTTCTTTGCCTTCACTGTTGTTGCTGCTGCAAGGTTATCGCGCAGATTGAGGAGGTCGGCCTCTCCTTGGTTGGCTATCTGGGAATGGGCTGTTCCCGAGATGAGCAGTGCGAGCAGCAAGAGTATTGAGCCCGCAAGACGGTTAGTCAGATTTTTCTTCATTGTGTTTTCAGTTTTGAGTTTTATGTTTTGAGTTTTATGTCGCTTTGCTCCATGAAGTTTGGCTGCACCTCAGCATAGAGCAAGCTCTCTGCCTTCGGTTTGCACAAACTTTCAGTTTTGAGTTTTCAGTTTTCTCAGGTATAGCTTCTTGCAGTCGTCGATGATGCTCTTGGGCAGGAGTTTGCGCACCGACAGCCCCTTTCTGATACGCTGTCGGATATCGGTACTGCTCACGTCGATGAGCGGCATGCTCACGGTTGTCACGTTCTGGGGCAGCGAGCTCTCGTCGATGTCGTAGCCACGGCGGGGATAGACGGCTATCTTATAGTTCTCTATTATTTCCTCCGGATGACTCCATCGGTCGAAGCTAGCCCAGTTGTCGGCGCCGATCACAAGTGTGAAGTCGCAGTCGGGATAGTCGCGGCTGAGGTTTTGGAGAGTGTTCCATGTGTATGAAGGCAGCGGGAGGTGGAACTCATAGTCGGAGGCCACGATGCGCTCTTCACCTTCGAGAGCCTTTTCTGTCAGGGCGAGACGCATGTTGTCGGGGAGGATGTCGGTGGAGCCTTGCTTGAAAGGATTGAGAGGAGAGATCATCATCCACACCTCGTCGACGATGCCACGCTCTGTCATTGTGCGGGCAATCTGTATGTGTCCGACGTGGATGGGATTGAATGTCCCGCCGTAGATGCCTATTTTCTTCCTGACTGCCTTCATATTCGGAAAAAGCGAAAGAACCCTATTCCTTCTCCTCAGCGTTGTCGGAGACGAAGTTGCCGACGAGTTCGTAGGCCTCGTTGAGAGCTGTCGGCAGGTCGTCGTTGACAAGTATGCGGTCGAACTGCGGTGCAAATGTCAGTTCATACTCCGCTTTTGCCACACGCTGAGCAATCATCTCCTCGGAGTCGGTGTTGCGTGCAAGCAGTCTGCGACGCAGTTCTTCCACCGACGGAGGTTGGATGAAGACGCTGAGAGCCTTGTCGCCATAGTACTTCTTGATATTGACTCCCCCTTTCACGTCGACGTCGAAGACGACGTTCTGTCCGGCTTTCAGTTGTCGCTCCACTTGCGATTTGAGAGTCCCGTAGAATCGGTTTTCATAGACTTCTTCATATTCAAGGAACTCTCCGGCTTCTATTCGCCGGCGGAACTCTTCGGCAGTGATGAAGAAATATTCCACTCCGTCTTGCTCTGTCCCACGCGGCTCTCGCGAGGTGCACGAGATGGAGAAGGCCAGGTTCAGCTCGGGATGATGCTCCATGAGCCAACCGATGATGGTGCTCTTGCCCGACCCGCTCGGGGCCGAGAAGATGAGCAGCTTTCCTTTCTTTTGCTTTTTCATGATGCCTGTGAATTTGCCTGTATCATTTGGTGTTGCCGATGGCATTGATGTCTCAGATGCCATTAGAGGGCGTTGAGCACTTGCTCCTTGATTTGTTCGAGCTCGTCTTTCATCTGCACCACGATGTTTTGCATCTCGGCATTGTTGCTTTTCGAGCCTGTGGTGTTTATCTCGCGCCCCATTTCCTGGGCAATGAATCCGAGTTTCTTGCCTACACCGTGGCTATCCTCAGCCATTGTCTCGCAGAAATACTTCAGGTGGTTTGCGAGTCGCTGTTTCTCTTCGCTGATATCTAGTTTCTCGATGTAGTAGATGAGTTCCTGCTCGAGGCGGTTCTTGTCGTATTCCACGTCGGGTATCTGTTCCAATCCTGCGCAGATGCGCTGCCGTATTTTCTCCACTCTCGAACTTTCGTATGGCTCCAGGCTTGCGAGCAGTGCTGCGATGTTGTCTATCTTTTCCTTGAATTTTTTCTCCAGAGCGGCTCCTTCCTGCTTGCGGAAGTCAACGAGGGCCTTCAGTGCTTCGTCGATGGCCTGGCGAGCGGAGCTCCATTCTTCGTCGGAGAGAGTCTCCTGTTCTGTCTTCGTGAGCACGTCGGGCATGTGGAGAAGGGTGGGGATGATGAACTCTTTGGACACCTCTACCCCTATCGTTGCCGACAGGTCGCGCAGTTGCTTGTAGTAGTTTTCCACCAGCGATACGTTGATCGGCGTGGCATCGGCAGCGGCGTCCTGCTCTATCCAAATAGCGAAGTCCACCTTGCCGCGCTCCAGCTGCTGTGCAACCATCTGACGTATCTCCATTTCCTTCTCCCGATAGAGCGGCGCGATGCGGGTGGAGAGATCGAGAGATTTGCTGTTGAGCGACTTTATCTCAACATTTATTTTCTTATCTCCAAAGGCTACGACAGACTTTCCGTAGCCGGTCATCGACATAATCATAGTATATAAACGCGTTAAATTTCTGCAAAAGTAATAATTTTGAAGAAAAAAAGCATAATTTTGCAATCTAAATATTTAGTGCGATTATAAATTTAAGAAATTAAGGGGTCAAAAGACCAAGGAAATATTTTATGTCGTGCATATTAAACATTGACACGAGTACCGATGTGTGTTCTGTGGCTGTGAGCGAGAACGGAGCCTGCATCTTCAGTAAGGAGGACCACAGCGGTCCCAACCATGCAGTTAATCTGGGAGTGTTTGTCGACGAGGCCATGTCGTTCACCGATAACCATGCCATCCCCTTCGATGCTGTTGCTGTCAGCTCGGGACCTGGGTCATACACAGGTCTTCGCATCGGCGTGAGCATGGCAAAGGGCATCTGTTATGCCCGCGACTTGAAGCTCATCAGTGTACCCACGCTTGCCACGATGTGCGTGCCGCTGCTCCTTCAGGAGAAGATTGAGGAGGACGACGCGCTCCTCTGTCCGATGATCGACGCCCGACGCATGGAGGTATATGCCCAGGTGTTCGACCGCAGCCTGAAGGTGGTGCGTGGTATACAGGCCGACGTCGTCGACGAGAATACCTATCGCAGCCTGCTCGACGAGCACGTGGTCTACTTCTTTGGAAACGGGGCAGAGAAGTGCATGAGCGCCATCGGCCATGATAATGCACGCTTTATACCCGGCATTGAACCCTTGGCAAAGAACATGTTCCCCCTTGCCGAGAAGAAATTCCTCAACGACGACTTTGAAGACGTGGCCTATTTCGTGCCCTTCTACCTCAAAGACTTCGTTGCAAAGACACCGAAGAAATTACTATAACACATAGGAAATAGTAAAATCGTGAAATAGTAAAATCGTGAAATTAAACTATGAATATAGAAGGACTTGATTACAACACCCAGCGCGAGCCTCTGTTCATGCCCGAGTATGGGCGTGAGATTCAGCAGATGGTCGACATGGCCGTGGAGATTGCCGACCGTGGCGAGCGACAGCGCTGTGCAGAGACAATCGTAAATGTCATGCGGCTGATGACCGCCAAGAAGACCACGAGCGAGGATTTCGAGCATAAGCTCTGGGACCATCTGGCACTGATGAGCGGCTTCAGACTCGACATCGATTACCCGTTCGACATCACTCAGGCGGCCCAGATAAGCAAGAAACCCGAGCCGATGGAGTATCCCATGAAGAAGATACCCGTGCGCCACTACGGCAACATGATCTTCGAGACCCTCGACCGCCTGAAGAAAATGCCGCCGGGAAACGAGCGCGACAGACTCACACAGATGGTTGCCAACCAGATGAAGCGCAACCTCGTGCAGTGGGGACACGGCGCTCCCGACGACGACAAGATAGTGGCCGACCTCGAACACTTCACCGACGGAAAGATACGCATCACCACCGACGACGTCGGAAAAGACTCGCGTTACGACCGCCGGAAACGCAAGAAGTGAACGCTGGTAGGATGTACCGAGTGAAGTACAAGAACCATGTACTCTCAGTACAAAGCCTTTGTACTCCAAGTACAGAAGCTATGTACTCGCAGTACATGGCCCATGTACTGCCGGCTATGCTTTTATGAATTAGACTCAAATGCTTAACATTATCCCGCAATAACATGGAATCGTTTATAATAGAAGGCGGCCATCGTCTCAGCGGCACGATATGTCCTCAGGGCGCGAAGAACGAGGCGCTGGAGGTGATCGGGGCAGTGCTGCTCACAAAGGAAGAGGTGAGGATAAAGAACGTGCCCGAGATTCTCGACGTTGTGAACCTGATACGACTGCTCCAGGACATCGGCGTCAGCGTCAGCCACAATGCTTTCGGCGACTATACCTTCTCGGCTGAGAACATCGACCTCACACGTCTGCGCTCCCCAGAGTATATCATGAAGTGCTCGCGGCTCAGAGGCAGCGTGCTCATGCTCGGCCCCCTGCTCGGACGCTTCGGCGAGGCATCGATATCAAAGCCTGGCGGCGACAAGATAGGGCGGCGGCGGCTCGACACACATTTCCTCGGGTTCAAGAAGCTCGGAGCAGAGTTCGTACACGACGAGCAGTCGGGACTCTATCACATCGAAGCCGACCACCTGAAGGGATGCTACATGCTCCTCGACGAAGCCTCTATCACCGGCACGGCAAACATCATCATGGCAGCCGTGCTGGCCGAAGGCACGACGACAATCTACAATGCCGCCTGCGAGCCATACATCCAGCAACTCTGCCGCATGCTCAACAGCATGGGCGCACGCATCACAGGCATCGGCTCGAACCTCCTCACCATTGAGGGAGTGAACGAACTCTCAGGCACGCAGCACACCGTACTGCCCGACATGATCGAGGTGGGGTCGTTCATCGGAATGGCAGCAATGGTAGGCGACGGAATAAGAATAAAAGACGTCTCCGTGGAGAACCTCGGACTCATCCCCGATGCCTTCCGCCGACTCGGCGTGAAGCTCGAGATCGACGGCGACGACATCGTCGTGCCGCGACAGCCGCACTATGTCGTCTCCTCCTTCGTCGACGGTACCATCATGACCCTCGCCGACGCACCGTGGCCAGGACTCACCCCCGACCTCATCTCCGTGCTCATCGTCGTTGCCACACAGGCACGGGGAAGTGTGCTCTTCCATCAGAAAATGTTCGAGAGCCGGCTCTTCTTCGTCGATAAGCTCATCGACATGGGCGCGCAGATAATCCTCTGCGACCCCCACAGGGCAGTCGTCGTAGGCCACGACCACAAAGTCAGACTGCGTGCCGGACGCATGTCGAGCCCCGACATACGTGCAGGCATAGCACTACTCATAGCAGCCCTCAGCGCAAAGGGAACGAGCCACATCGACAACATCGCACAGATCGACCGCGGCTATCAGAACATAGAGCAGCGCCTCCAGGCCCTCGGAGCAAAGATCACCAGGGTGAACGACTGATCACGAATCGGTCAAAATCCAACCATCACCAACCACCCGTCACCCATCACCAATAACTATGAATTACAACGAAGTCTTCCGTATCGGACGGATAGGAAAGCCTCATGGAGTGAAAGGAGAGCTGACGACGCACATCGACGACGATGTGTTCGACCGCATCGATGCCGACTATGTCGTGCTCGACGTCGACGGCATCCTCGTCCCCTTCTTCTTCGATGAGTACCGCTTCCGTACCGACGAGACGCTTCTCGTTAAGTTCACCGACATCGACACCACCGACGAAGCACGTCGGCTGACGGGGTGCGACGTCTATTTCGAGCGCCGCCTCTCGCCATCAAACGAAGGCAGCACCCTGTCGTGGGCAGAGATGGTTGGATTCAGCGTCTACGACGAGAACAGCCGTCAGACGGTCGGACATGTGAAAAACTTCAACCTCTCAACCATCAACACACTCATCGAAGTCGTCACCCCCGACGGCGGCGAACTGCTCATACCCGTGGCCGACGAGATAGTAGGCCACGTAGATGTAGAAAAAAGACAGATCATCGTCGCCCTCCCCGAAGGACTCGCCTCGCTAAATGGCTGAACGAGTGGAAGGTGAAAGGTGAAAGTTGAAAATTGAAAGTTGTAAACAGGAAGATGAGAAAAAGTCAAATATGCATCCTCGGGTCCACAGGATCCATCGGCACGCAGGCCCTCGACGTAGTCCGGCAGCATCCTGACCGCTACGAAGTCTATTGCCTCACCGCCAACAACCGCGTTGAGCAGCTTGCCCAGCAAGCCCGCGAGTTCAACCCCGCTGCTGTTGTCATCGCCAACGAGCAGCACTACGAACGCCTCTGTCAGCTCCTTGCCGACATGCCAGATATCAAGGTCTACGCCGGTCGCGACGCTCTCTGTCAGATCGTGGAGGCCGACCCGATCGACATGGTGCTCACGGCAATGGTAGGATTCTCTGGTCTTGAGCCGACCGTCAACGCCATCAGGGCACGGAAGAAAATCTGTCTGGCCAACAAAGAGACTCTCGTTGTCGCCGGCGAACTGATCACCCGTCTCGCCGCAGAGTACCACGTGCCCATCCTGCCCGTCGACAGCGAGCACTCCGCCATATTCCAGAGCCTCGTGGGAGAAGGCGACAATGAAGTGGCGAAAATTCTCCTCACCTGCTCCGGTGGGCCCTTCCGGCTGCTCTCCGACGAGCAACTGTCTACCGTCACCGCCGCCGATGCCCTGCGTCACCCGACGTGGGACATGGGGGCAAAGATAACTATCGACTCTGCCACACTGATGAACAAAGGCTTCGAGGTGATAGAAGCACGCTGGCTCTTCGGCGTCCCTGCCGAGAAGATAGAGGTGCTCATCCATCCCCAGTCGATTGTCCACAGCGCCGTGGAGTTTGCCGATGGCTCGGTGAAAGCGCAGCTCGGTGTGCCCGACATGCGTCTGCCCATTCAGTATGCCTTCTCCTTCCCCGAGCGTCTACCACTCAACGGCGAGCGCCTCTCGCTCTTCGACAAGCGCCTCGAGTTCTTCCGTCCCGACACCCGTCGCTTCCCCTGCCTCGCCCTCGCATTCGAATCTCTCGCCCGGGGAGGCAACATGCCGTGTATTGTCAATGCAGCCAACGAGATAGCCAACGACGCCTTCCGCCGCGGGCAATGCTCGTTCCTCGACGTGGCACGCATAATAGAGCACACCATGCACCGCGCAACATTCTCCAGCAACGCGTCGCTCGACACCTATCTCGCCACCGACGCCGAAGCACGACAGATAGCCCGAGAAGAACTCACGTAAGTTCTTTTCAGTTTTCGAACCATCCGAACCTAGCCCTGCATAACAAAGAATGCAGGCATGGATAATATCTAGCCCATATTCCTTACGTTTCTCTTGCGAGAGACCAAATGCGTTCTGTGCCATGTACTGAATGGCACAGACAGGCAGATTGTTTCCTTCGCCTGCAGTATCTGGGCTAGATAGTATCGCTGTCTGGCTTTGATGGTGTTGGTATCTGGCTTTGATACTGCCAGTATCTGGGCTTGATACCATCGCTATCCGGCTTTGATACTGCCAGTATCTGGGCTTGATACTGCCGACAGGTTTAAATTATGGTGAAAATGACAAGAACGTGTGGCGGCGACGGGCGGCTGTGCTTTTTGTGTGTCGGCAGTGGATTTGTTTTGTTTGCGAGCACAATTTTTTGACTTTTTCTTTTTTATTATTAAAAAAAAGAATTAACTTTGCTTTTGGTTACTGTTTGTAACAAACTGAAAGACAAAAGCAATGAAAAATCGTATAGTAACTTTCGGGGAGATTATGCTTCGTTTGTCGCCTCAGGGTTGTCAGCGTTTTGTGCAGGCTGAGGTGCTGGATGCCGTCTATGGTGGCGGTGAGGCAAACGTGGCTGTGAGTCTGGCCAATTATGGTCACTCGGTGGCCTACGTGACGAAACTGCCTGATAATGAGATTGGACAGGGAGCTGTGAACTCTCTGCGCCGGTATGGTGTGGACACGTCGATGATCGTGCGTGGCGGCCGCCGCGTGGGCATCTACTTCGCCGAGACAGGTTCGGCGATGCGTCCGAGCAAGGTGATATACGACCGTGCCGGGTCGGCAATAGCCGAGGCCGAGGCAGGGGATTTCGATTTCGACCGTATCATGTCTGGTGCGCGGTGGTTCCACTGGACGGGCATCACACCGGCGATTAGCGACCGTGCTGCCGTGCTCATCGGTCTTGCATGCAAGGCTGCGAAGAAGGCAGGCGCCACCGTGTCGTGCGACCTCAACTTCCGCAAGAAGCTCTGGACGCCGGAGAAGGCGCAGAGCGTGATGCGGCCGCTGATGGAATATGTCGACGTGTGCATCGGCAACGAGGAGGATGCTGAGCTCTGTCTGGGGTTCAAGCCCGAGGCCGACGTGACCCACGGCAAGACCGACGCCGAGGGGTATAAGGTGATTTTCGAGCAGATGGCCCGCGAGTTTGGATTCAGATATGTGGCCAGCACGCTGCGCGAGTCGTTCTCGGCATCGCACAACGGATGGAAGGCAATGATATACAACGGCCACGAGTTCTACACCTCGCGGCGCTACGACATAGAGCCGATTGTGGACCGTGTGGGCGGCGGCGACGCGTTTGCTGCTGGACTCATCCACGGCCTGCTCACAAAGCCGACGCAGGGCGAAGCGCTGGAGTTTGCCGTGGCAGCATCGGCGCTGAAGCATACGATTCCGGGCGACGTGAACATGGTGAGCACTGCCGAGGTGGAAGCGCTTGCCGGAGGCGACGGATCGGGAAGAGTGCAAAGGTGAAAAACAAGTTGACAAATTAACAAATTAACGAAGAGTGAGACATGTTTTGCAGTAAAAAAGCAAATCTCTTGCCTTTTGTCTCTTAATTACGCATTAAGAACTATGAATAACCTTTTCGATATTCGCGACCGCGTTGTGGTGATCACAGGCGGTACTGGCATTCTGGGACATGCCATTTCAAAGTATCTGGCCCAGCAGGGTGCAAAGATAGTGCTTCTCGACCGCCGCGAGGAGGAGGGTCAGGAGCGAGTGAAAGAAATAGAAGACATGGGCGGCGACGCAATGTTCCTCATCACCGACGTGCTCAACAAGGACGTGCTGGAGAAGAATCTGGAGGACATCATGGCCCGCTACGGCCGCATCGACGTGCTCCTCAACGCTGCCGGAGGCAATATGCCCGGCGCGACGATAGCTCCCGATGCAACGTTCTTCGACCTCAGTCCAGAGGCATTCGAGAAAGTGCTGAACCTCAACCTCGTCGGCACGGTGCTGCCCACGCAGGTGTTCCTGCGCCCGATGGTGGAAGCAGGCAAAGGCGCAATAGTCAACTTCTCGTCGATGTCGGCCTTCCGTCCGCTCACACGAGTGGCAGGATACGGCGTGGCAAAGGCCGGCGTGAGCAATTTCACGGCATACATGGCAACGGAGGTGGCTACAAAGTTCAGTCCCAACATCCGCGTAAACGCCATTGCTCCAGGATTCTTCCTGACAAACCAGAACCGCACGTTGCTCACCAATCCCGACGGCACGTGGACGCCACGCGGCGAGCATATCATCCAGCAGACGCCGATGGGACGCATGGGACAGCCAGAAGAACTATGCGGCACGATACACTACCTGATCAGCGATGCAGCGCAGTTCGTCACAGGTACAGTGGCCGTGGTTGACGGAGGATTTAATGTATATTCTATATGAGCAAAATGCTATCAATACAGTCGTTTCGCTGGTATGGGCCTAACGACCCCGTCAGCCTGAGCGACATACGTCAGGCTGGCTGCACAGGAGTAGTCACAGCCCTTCACCACATCCCAAATGGAGAGGTGTGGACAGTGGAAGAAATCATGCGCCGCAAGGAAGAAATCGAGCGTGCCGGACTCACATGGAGCGCCGTGGAAAGCGTGCCGGTGCATGAGCACATAAAGACGCAAGAGGGCGACTTCCAGCGGTATATAGACAACTACAAGGAGTCGCTGCGCAACCTGGGACGGTGTGGCATAACGGTCGTGACCTACAACTTCATGCCTGTGCTCGACTGGACACGCACCGATCTGGCATATCTCATGCCCGACGGCTCGCGCGCACTGCGCTTCGAACGCGCTGCCTTCGTGGCCTTCGACCTGTTCATACTAAAGCGTCCCGGAGCAGAAAACGACTACAGCGACGAAGAGAAAGAGCGCGCCCGCAAGAGATTCGAAGGCATGACCGACGAGGAGAAGCACACGCTCGTGAGAAATATGATTGCCGGGCTGCCAGGCTCAGAAGAGAGCTTCACGCTCGAGCAGTTCCAGCATGAGCTCGACATATATAAAGATATCTCAGCCGAGAAACTGCGTGAGAATCTGATATACTTCCTCCGCGAGGTGTGTCCCGCAGCAGAAGAGGCTGGCGTGAAGCTCGTGATACATCCCGACGACCCACCGATGTCGATACTCGGACTGCCACGCATCATGAGCAATGCCCAAGACTTCCAGCGCCTCATCGATGCCGTGCCGAGCATGGCCAACGGACTGTGCCTCTGCACAGGGTCGCTCGGCGTGAGTGCCGATAACGACTGTGCCGACATGATGCGACGCTTTGCCGACAGAATCCACTTTGTACACCTGCGCTCTACAAAGCGCGATGAGGAAGGAAACTTCTATGAAGCCTACCATCTGGAGGGCGATGTCGACATGTATGAGGTGATGAAGGCATTCGTCGAAATACAGCAGAAGCGCGGCGAAGGCATCGTGATGCGTCCCGACCATGGGCATCAGATGATCGACGACCTCAAGAAGAAGACCAATCCGGGCTATTCTTGCATCGGCCGCCTGCGCGGACTGGCAGAGCTCCGCGGACTTGAGATGGGTATAACAAAGACACTATATGAGTAGATTTGACAAACTTGCCGTGATGACAAAGATAGCACAGACGCGTATGGTGCCTGTGTTTTATCACAAAGATGCGTCGGTAGCCTGTGCCGTTGTGAAGGCTTGCTACGACGGAGGAGTGCGGGCATTCGAATTCACCAACCGTGGCGACATGGCCCACGAGGTGTTCAGAGAACTGATACGGTTTGCCGAGAAAGAATGCCCAGAACTTGCATTGGGCGTCGGTTCGGTGGTCGATGCCCCCACGGCAGTGCTCTACATACAGATGGGAGCATGCTTTGTGGTGGGACCACTACTGAACAGCGACGTCGCAAAGGTGTGCAACCGGCGCGGAGTACCATACACTCCTGGCTGCGGAAGCGTGACCGAAGTGGGACAGGCACAAGAGTTGGGGTGTGATCTTGTGAAGGTATTCCCAGGCGATGTGCTCGGCCCGAAGTTCGTAAAGGGGCTGATGGCTCCGATGCCATGGTCGAGAATAATGGTCACCGGAGGCGTGGAGCCTACCGAGGAGAACCTCACGGCATGGATGAAGGCAGGCGCCTTCTGCGTCGGAATGGGCTCGAAGCTGTTCCCGAAAGATAAGGTGGCCGACGAAGACTGGCAGTACGTCACCGACATGTGCCGGCAGTCGTTGGAAATAATCAGCAGAATCAGCAGATGATGAAACAGTTTCTCGATAAGGATTTCCTTCTTACCAACGCTACGGCTGCCCATCTCTATCACGACTGCGCAGCATCGTTGCCGATAATAGACTATCATTGTCATCTCAGTCCAAAGGAGGTGGCTGAGGACCATCGCTTCCGTTCTATAACCGAGCTGTGGCTTGGTGGCGACCACTATAAGTGGCGTGCGATGAGGACAAACGGCGTAGATGAGCGTTATATCACCGGCGATGCCTCAGACTGGGAGAAGTTCCAGAAGTGGGCAGAGACCATCGAGTATGCCTTCCGCAATCCGCTCTATCACTGGACACACCTCGAACTGAAGACGGCCTTCGGTATTGACAAAGTACTGAACTCGCACACAGCACGCGACATATTCGATGAGTGCAACGAGATTATCAGTAGGCCCGACTTCTCTGCCCGGGGCTTGATGCGTCACTATGGTGTGGAAGTAGTGTGCACCACCGACGACCCTGCCGACTCGCTCGAGTACCACAAGCAGACACGAGAGAGCGGTTTTGAAATAAAAGTCCTTCCTGCATGGCGACCCGACAAGGCGATGCAGATTGAAAATCCCGAGTCATATAAGAAATACATCTTACGTCTTGCCGAGGCAGCCGATGTGGATATCACGTCCTTCGACGACTTGATGACGGCGCTCCGCCGTCGGCATGAGTTCTTCGCCCAGCAGGGATGTGTCGTCTCCGACCATGGCATGGACCGCTTCTATGCCGATGAATATACGGCGGGGGAGATAGAAAATATCTTCGACAGAGTGATGACTGGCCATCAACCCGACGGCGAAGAGCTGTCGAGATTTCGCTCGGCAATGCTTCACGAGTTTGCCGTGATGGATGCCGAGACAGGATGGGTGCAGCAGTTCCACTATGGTCCGCTGCGCAACAACAACTCGCTCATGTTTGCAAAGCTGGGACCTGATGCTGGGTTCGACTCAATGGACGACCTGAACTGTGCCCGCGATATGGCACGATTCTTCGACCGACTCAGTTCTGAGGGAAGACTCACGAAGACCATCATCTACAATCTCAATCCTCGCGACAACGCTATGGTTGCCACGATGATAGGCAACTTCCAGGATGGCAGCGTGCCTGGTAAGATGCAGTGGGGCTCCGGATGGTGGTTCCTCGATCAGAAGGACGGCATCGAGCGACAGTTGAACACTCTGTCGCTGCTTGGGTTGCTCTCGCGATTTGTGGGTATGCTCACCGACTCGCGGTCGTTCCTCTCCTATCCGCGGCATGAGTATTTCCGTAGGATACTGTGCAATCTCATTGGCCGCGACGTGGAGAACGGCGAGATACCATCGTCGGAGATGCCACGGGTGGAGCAGATGGTAAAAGACATTTCTTACTATAACGCGAAGCGATACTTTGGCTTTTAGATAATGCGTAATTCATAATTCATAATGCATAATAGATAAAACTCCCCGCATGATACTGATGGTCATGCGGGGAGTTTTTGTTCTTGTAAAGTCCCCTGATCTCTCTCAGGGGAACTTCGCTATTGTTCTTCGTTTTCCGTTGACGTTATCGTTTTCGTTTCCGTTGTTTGTTATTTAGCCGAGAACTTATAGATGCAGACGTGGTGATACTTCTGTCCTGGCTCGAGGTTGATAGTCGGGAAGTTCGGCTGGTTTGGAGTGTCGGGATAGTGCTGAGTCTCGAGTGCGAGCGATGCACGGAAGTTGTGCTTCACCCCTTTCTTTCCTATGCTGCTTCCATCCATGAAGTTTCCTCCATAGAACTGTATGCCTGGTTCTGTCGTGAGCACTTCCATCACGCGTCCGCTGACGGGGTCGTAGACTGTTGCTGCAAGTTCTGGTTCTGCGGTCTGTCCCTTGTCGAGCACCCAGTTGTGGTCGTATCCGCGTGCCAGTTTCAGCTGTTCGAAGTCGGCATCCACGCGTTCGCCTATAGCGGTCGGTGTGCGGAAGTCCATAGGTGTGCCTTCAACATCCTGCAGTACGCCTGTTGGGATCATCACGCTGTCGATTGGTGTGAACTTCGAAGCTGCGAGTGTGAGCACATGGTCGTTGATGTCGCCTTCGCAGTTGCCGTGAAGGTTGAAGAACGAGTGGTGGGTCAGGTTCACTGGGGTCTTCTTGTCGGTTGTGGCCTCATGGGTGACAACGAACTCGTTCTGGTCGGTCAGTTCGTATGTCATCGTGATGTCGAGGTTGCCTGGGAATCCGCACTCCATGTCTGGAGAGTGATAGGTGAGCACGAGCTTCTGCGGGTTTTCCTGTACGGCATCCCATACCACCATGTCGAGCGATTTGTTTCCGCCGTGGAGGCAGTTGGTGCCGTTGTTCTGGTCGAGGGTGTACTCCACTCCGTCGAGTGTGAATTTACCGTTGGCGATACGGTTGCCTACGCGTCCGATAGTAGCACCGAGGAAGCGTTCGCCAGCGAAGTTGACATACTCGTCGAGCTTGTCGTGGCCGAGTACTACGTCGGCAAATTTACCATCGCGGTCGGGTGCAAAGAGCTCTACGACGTGAGCACCGAAGTTGGTCACTGTCATCTCCATGCCGTTGGCATTCTTCAGGGTGTAGAGGTCTACCTTCTTACCGTTGATTTCACTCTGGAAGTCCTTCTGGTTCACCTGCGAGAGTCCTTCCTTCTTCTCTGTCTGGCAGGCTGCAAAGAGTCCTGCCACTGCGAGCATTAAAAAGATTTTTTTCATTGTGATAATTATTTTAAGTTTATGGTTTTGGGTTTATATATATATAACTTTCTTTTTGTCAATTTATTGTGTATTATGGGTGCTGGGTGCTGGATTAGGGCTCAAGGCTATCAGTTGACAGTCCTATAGTAGGCTCTGGCATAGGACTTTCATCCATCACTCATTAGCTATCGGCCATCACCCGTCATCTTTTTTCTTCCTTCTTGCCTGCCATATCTCTGTTGAGTTGACGATCGTCTGCCAGAGTATGTAGCATCCTGGTCCGACGGAGGAGAGTGGGTTTAGATAGGTGTAGGTTATCCATATGGCGAAGGCGGTGTTTTTCTGTCCGAGTCCTTGTCCTGCTTCGAGGGTATGTCCGAAGAAATGGCCGATGTATCTGCCCACGGCGAACTGCACTATGCAGAGCACCATGCCCGAGAATGCGATTGTGAGGAGGAAGGCTACCGATGTCTGGGCGTTGCATATGTTTTTCACTGTTGCTCCTGTGACGATTACGAGCGACAGGGCCCAGAGGTAGTACGACAGGTCTTTCACGCCGATGATGCGGCGGTGGAGGCGTTTCATGTGGTGTTTTATCACGTAGGCCAGCAGCATTGGCAGCACGAGCACGATGCACACCTCGCGCAGTATTTGCAGGAAGGCGGGGAGGAAGGTCATGTGAGCCCCTTTTTCTATGAGGGGGAAGCAGATGGGGATGAGCAGGGCGGTGATGAAGTTGGAGAGAAACGTGTAGGTCGTCATCTGCTCCAGGTCGCCTCCTATCTTCTGCGTCACCACCGGTGCTGCTGCGGCACATGGCGCCACGATGCACGTGAGCACTGCTTCGCAGAGGATGAGGGGTTCGCCCGTGAGGCGGTAGTGGAGTATGGCCAGCGTCATCATGCCGACGAGTATCGTCTGGAAGGCCGCCACCCAGAGGTGCCATCCCGTGATGCGCATCTTGTTGAAGTCGACTTTGCAGAACGTGACCAGGAGTATGAAGAACATGACCACGGGCACCATGTCGTCCATCACCGGGCCCATCTTCCGCGCCACGCCGTCGAGGGCGGGCACGTTGGCAAAGAAGAGATAGCCCGCTGTGCCTACCGACATTGCTGCGGGCAGGGTCCAGTCTTTCAGTAGCCGCACTATCCTGTTTTCGTGCCGGATGGCGGCGCCGGTGTCGTGGGAAGGTTTCTTTTCGAGTGACTTCACAGTGATGTTAATCCGTTTGTCTGTTCGTTTGACTGTAGTACATGGTTCTTGTACTCTCAGTACATGGCCCATGTACTCTTAGTACAACGTTCGTGTACTCGGAGTACAAGGCCCATGTACTGTTGTCGTCGTAGTTTGTCTCCTCAGCCATTTGTGCCGTTATGCGGCTCATGGCAGGTATGTCTGCCGCTTCTGGATGGGTATCTGCTCGCCCTCGGTGATGGGGAACCATACTCTCATCTTCCCTGCCTCGCGGTTGTCCCAGGTGTAGTAGGGTATGAGGGTGAATGGCTTTCCTGCGGTGCGGCCGGTGATCTTCACTATTCCTCCGAGCATGTCTTTCTGGAAGGATGTCTGGAAGGTTGTCTTCTCCGAGAGTCGGATGTCGTCTACGTCGGCGTTGTCGGCCTGTTCGGCGCAGTAGACAATTGGTCCGCGCTGCACGGCGAGCTTGCCCTGGTCTTCCCTGACGCGTGGGTCGGCCGACATTTTTTCAACGGGCATGGGCAGTGTCAGTTCGATGCAGTCGCCTGCTTTCCAGTGGCGGCGGATGGTGGCGTAGCCTTTCTCTGTGGTGGTCTTCACGCTCTTGCCGTTCACCTTCAGCTGGTAGTTCTTGCTCCATCCTGGTATGCGCAGCTTCACGGCGCGGTCCATCGCGTTGCGTATCTTCAGCTGCGTGGTCTCGGTCCACGGGTAGCCAGTGGTCATCTCTACACTCACGTCGCTGTCGCCCATGCGGATGGTGGCTTCATTGCCGATGTAGAGGTTCACCCACAGCGCGTCGTCGGAGGTGCCGTAGATGTAGTTGCCCATCGAGGGGATGAATCGGCAGACGTTGCTCGGGCAGCATGCGCAGCCGTACCATTCCTTGCGGTGGTGATTGCCTTCCGAGGCGAGGGGGTTCACGTAGAAGAACCGGTCGCCCTTCAGGCTGATGCCAGAGATCACTCCGTTGTAGATGGCGCGCTCGAGCACGTCGACATACTTGCCGTCGCCGCTGAACTGGTTCATGCGGTGGTTCCAGAGCACCATGCCTATCGATGCGCACGTCTCGCAGTAGGCTTCGAGGTTGGGAAGGTCGTAGTCGACGGTGAATCCCTCGTTGCGTCCCGACGATCCGATGCCGCCGGTGATATACATGTTGCGTCCTACGACGTCGTCCCAGAGTCCGTCGAGAGCATCGAGATAGCCGGTGTCGTGCTTGTAGGCTGCCACGTCGGCCATGCCGCAGAAGAGATACATCGACCTCACGGCGTGGCCTGAGATGCTATACTGCTGGGCGACGGGCTCGGAGTCCTGATAGTAGATGGGGTTCCACGTGTTGTTCTCGGGGTTGTTGCTGCCGTAGCCTCGTCCGCGCTGCTCGAGCAGCCAGTGGGCGAAGTCGAGGTATTTGCTCTCGCCGGTGGTCTCGAATAGCTTCACGAGTGCGAGTTCTATCTCCTCATGCCCTGGCACCCAGTGGCGCTTGCCTGGTCCGAAGACGGTCATCATGTAGTCGACCATTCGCTGTCCGACGTCGAGCAGCTGGCGCTTCCCCGTGGCTTTGTAGTAGGCCACGCCCGCCTCGAGCAGGTGGCCGGCGCAGTACATCTCGTGCTTGTCCATGTCGGTCCAGCGTTTGTCGAGGCCTGTCAAGGTGTAGAAGGTGTTCAGGTAGCCGTCGGGCTGCTGGGCAGCGGCGATTTTCGCCGTCCAGTCGTCGACCTTAGCTTCGAGTTGGGCATCGGGATGGTTTATCAGACTGTAGGCATAGCCTTCCATTGCCTTGTACACATCGCTGTCGTCGAAGAAAATGCCCGAATGCTTGCCTTCCTTGCGGGCGGCGTTGACGAAGTTCTGGATGCGTCCTGTCTGGTTCTCTATCTGGTCGATGCAGACGGGGATGGTGGCTTTCACGTTGTTCTCCAGTTGCGGCGACCAGAAGGAGTCGATGATCTTGACGTTGGAGAAATCTACTTGCTTGATCACTTTGCCTTGTGAGAAACCATTGCCGATGCAACAGATGAGCACGGCGGCTGTTAATAGAATGCGTGAGTGTTTCATGTTTGTTGCTTTATTTATTATTTTTTTGTGATTAGTCTTACTGCAAACCATGCGTGCATGGCAATAGTCTTCAGCGTTCCGTAGTGTCGGCACATCACCCTGAAGCGTTCCCGGAGCGAGGCGCGATGGTTCTTCTCTGTCATGCCACCGTCGAGGTAATTGGCCACCACCATGCCGGCGTTCTTCATCCTGAGCCCCTGTTCTTCGCCCTTTTTCATTATGCGCACACACCAGTCGAAGTCGGCCGAGTAGCGGTAGCGGGTGTCGTAGGGCGTTGCACGGGCGATGTCGGTGCGGGCATAGAATGCCTGGTGGCAGACGAGCATGCCGTGGATGAAGCTGTCGGCTGTGAGCACCGCTGGCGGCGACAGGCGTCGGTGGCGCAGGAAACGGCCCTCGGCGTCGACGATGTCGGTGTCGCCATAGATCACTGCCGGCAGCGACTCTTCCTCGCCGATGGTGCCGGAGATGGCCTCAAGAGTGTCTTCCGACGGCAGTGTGTCGCCGGCATTGAGGAAGACGATATAGTCGCCCGTAGCCATCTGCAGTGCTTTGTTCATGGCGTAGTAGAGTCCCTGGTCTTTTTCGCTGACGACGACCACGTCGTGACAGCAGTCCGACTGGTCCGACTGGCGCTTATACTCGCTGACGATGTCGAGCGTGCCGTCGGTGGATGCGCCGTCGATGATGAGGTGCTCCACCTGCCGGTAGGTCTGGTGGAGAACGCTGTCGAGGGTGGCTCCGACGCAGTCGTGAGCGTTATAGGTGCATGTCGCTATTGTGATGCGGATCATTTTTTTATTTGAAAACTGAAGGTTGATAGTCCGACCGTCACCCTTGTTCTTTTAGTTGCTATGTGCTTTGTAAAAGCGAATTTGTCGATTACTGTCACCCATCACCTTACAGGATATAGTGTCTTAGTGCCAGCTCGTGGTTGTAGATTTCTATGTATTTCATTGCCACGCGGTTTTGTGAGTAGTTTATGCTCACTTTTTTCAGTGCCTCTGCCTTCACGTCTTCCTTGTCAGCCTCATAGAGAGCCCATCTTATGCCGGCTGCCAAGTCTTCGGCATCTCGCGGCCGGGCCACGTAGCCGTTCTTCATGTGGTCGATCATCTCGGGTATGCCACCCACCTTGAATCCCACTGTCGGCACTCCGCATGCCATCGCTTCCATGATGGTGTTGGGCAGGTTGTCTTCGAGCGAGGGCAGTACGAACACGTCGGCTGCATTGTATATGGCAGCTATCTTTGCCTCGTCTTCCACGTAGCCCAGTGCCACCGAGGGTAGCGCCAGCCGTTCGGCCACCTCGTCGGAATGGCCTCCGAGGATGGCAACGACGATGTCTGCGGCCTGCTCGCCGAGCGTCTCTTTCAGCAGTTCGGTGGCCGTGGCGAGGTATTCCATTCCCTTCCGCTGGTCGGTCACGCGTTGGGAGACGAAGAGCACCACTCGCTTCTCTGCGTCGATGCCCAGCGCCGCTTTCGCCTTGCGCTTGTCGGTGGGGCGGAACACGGCGGTGTCGATGGGGTTGGGTATCGACGTCACGTCCGACGCCTCTGTCAGTCCGCTCTGCCGCGCCTGGCCCTCGAGCCATTTGCTGCAGGCCACAAACTTTATTTTCCCTTTCCCGTAGATGGCCTTCTTCTTCTGCCACACCTGGTAGGCCACGTCTTTCTCGCTTCCTCCTCCGGGCAGTATCGGGCATCGCTGGCAACAGCTCTTGAACCTGTTGCAGCCGCGTGCGTAGTGACAGATGCCGCTCACAGGCCATAGGTCGTGCAGAGTCCAGACGACGGGCTTCCCGGATGCCACTATCTTGCGTATCACCGGCAGCGACAGCATGCCCTGGTTCACCCATGAGAGATGAACGACGTCGGCCTCCTTGAACACCGGCAGTCGCGTGATGTCGGTGCCGCTGTTGGCGAGATCTATCTCGAAGAGGTGCTCCCGTTTCATGTGCAGGCGGAGGAAAACCGTCAGTCTCTCGTAGAGAAAGTGCCATCGCTGTCGCAGTCCGCCGTGCCCTCTGCGCTTGCCGCTCGTGTCGCTGAGGCCGACGACGTTGATGTCTTCGTCGGTCTTCTCCACGACGAGCATCTTAGCCCTCACCCCGCTATTGTTGAGGCTGGCAAGGAGACGGCCCGCAGCAACAGCTGCTCCGCCGGCTTTCTGGTTGGTGTTGACGATGAGAACTTTCATTTCTTTTGGTGCTCGCACAAACTTGACTCTACAAAGTTAGTACAAGTCGAGCGGAGAGCAAAATAAAAACATAAGTTTTTTATTTTCTATCCCGAGACGCCGTCTAACTTCAACGAAGTTAAAGTTAGTGAAAGCCGAGCGCAAAACAAAATAAACTTGATTTTTTTTCTTCTTCGGAGTTCCGTAGCTGTCAAAAAGGGACGCCGAATCCGGCGGAAGGGAATATCATGGAAGAAAAAAAGGCATGCCGCAACCGACGGGAAAAACTGCCGCCAGTATCTGGGCTTGATACTGCCGCTATCTGGCTTTGATACTACCAGTATCTGGCTTTGATACTGATAGTATCCGGCCTTGATACTAAAACAGTCTGCTTCAGATAGCATCACTATCCGGCCTTGATAGTTTAGTCGGTCGCATGCTGCACGCCATCCACCTTCGCTCTTCACCTTTTATAAAATACGTGTGCGTGCGCGAAGGGGATTTGGCCTCAGAGTGATGAGTAAAAGATGATGGGTGATGGTCTATTTGAAGTATCTGAGCCAGTGGTTTATGTCGTAGCGGCGTTTTATCTCTGTTGGCACCTCCGACATTGGAGTCGACATAAACTTCTCTATCTCCTTCTCCGTCTCAGCCGTGAGGATAGAGATGTTCCGCTCGTCGTAGAAGTCGTAACGGGCGATGTGACTGTTCTCGGTGAGGAGCTTTTTGTTCCAGAACAGTGCTTCTACCGGTCGTCGGGTGATGCCTGTCTGTCCTTCCTGCATGAGGTCGACCAGGCAGCGACTTCTGCTCAAATAGCTGAGATATTGCTCGTAGCTGATTCTTTCGGAGGGGCTCTTCACGTCGATGAACAGGCATCGGAATCCCTTCCCTTCGAGCATCGACCGTAGCGAGTGGAGGCGTTCCGTGCGGTCCTTGCTCGCTCCGCAGAAGAAGAAGTCGTACTCCTCTTCCACGGTTGCCGGCCCGTCGGGGAAACGATAGTATTGCTCGGTGTAGAGCATTCCGTATTTCTCAGCATCGGCAGGATCGAAGGTTGCCAATTGGTAACCAATCTTTTTTATTCGCTTTGTCGTGGCGTCGATGTCGGTGTTGCCGTAGACAAAGCGCAGGGAGTTGTTGAAAAAGTCGTAGCATCGTGTCTGTCGGGGAACGATCCATCGTATTGCCTTCAGCGTTCGCGGATTTGACACGCCGTCGAGCAGAAGACGGTCGGAGGGTGCTATCCGGGTCAGTTGCTTGTATCCGTCGAATCCTGTGAGTCGGGCTACGACGTTGGCACTTAGTGGAATGCGACCCACGAAGAGGAACTTCAGCAGTCGATGGACGAAGTTCTTTGGCTGACGCGTGAAGTCGTTCAGCAGTCTCAGGTCGCTGTCGGCAGCCACTCCGCCGTAGATATACTTCGGAGCTTCTTGGAGCTGCCGGGGCATGTAGAGGAGGGAAGTCTGGTCAGAGTTTGCCTCCAGCCCTTTGCCGGACAGGGGTATGTTGTTCATTTCGTGCTTTTCTTTTTTCATTCCTTCTTTCCCTTCCCCCTGATTATGTCGGCAATTTCGTTTGCGCAGATGCGGTCGTTGTATTTCTCCTCGGCCATCCTGCGGGCTTTTGCCCCCATCTGTCGTGCTTCCTCGGGGTGGGATTGAATGTATTCCACAGCCCTTTTCCATCCTTCCACGTCGCCATAACCTACGGTGATGCCGCAGCCTTCCTTTTCCACGTCGAAGGGCATCTGCGCGTTTCGGCTGCAGATGATCGGCAGCCCGAGTGCCATAGCCTCCACGAGCGTCGTCAGTCCGACGGTGTAGTTGGTCGCGTAGCTGCAGATCACGACGCACGTGGCACGGTCTGCCTCCTTCGCCAGCTCGAGAGGGATGAGACGTCCGTCGGTGTAGTGGACGTGGATGTTCTCCTTCAGAGGGATGGTCTCGAGAGCGGTGTCGGGATTCTTGTCGCCGTGATAGTTCAGGGTGAAGACGTCGAGCCGAGCGTCTGTCTCGTTGAAGGCCCTGACAAGGGTAGTGTGGTCGCGCAGCTCTTTTCCGGTGGATATAAACTGGTATTGCTTTTCCTGTCGGAGGCTCTTTATCCGGTCGTAGAAGCCGAGATCGGCACCCCAGTGAACCAGGTGCATCCGTTCAGGTCGGGCCTTGGCCGACTTCAGCGAGTCGGCAATGATTTTCTCCGAGAAGAAAAACATGTCGTCGATGCCTCGATAGAACAGACGGGCCACGATTTCTCGCAGCCTACTCTTCGATTCCACTATCGGCTGGTGGTGCCATACGACGATCCGATGGCGGTAGAGGTGCAGTGCCCGCAGGAATATAATCAGTTCGAGGCCGCGGAAGGCGGTGGCGTAGAGCACGTCGTAGCGCTGCCGGCACGTCAGTATCCGCCATGCCGTGACAATCATCAGCCGCCATCTTGTCCACACTTTCGACGAGCGATGCATCACAAGCTCGATGCCATGCTCGGGCAGGAGCGTTGCTCCGTAGAGCAGGTGGGAAGGCATCTGTCCGTCCTCCCATTGCTGCCACATGAACTGCACGTCGCGAGTGTTGTAGTAGTATGCTCTCATCTTCTTTGTCGTCGAGCTCTCCATAATCCTCCCAATGGTGGATTTTGTTATCGTTTTCTTTTTCGTTTTCGTTATTGTTATTGTCTTTTCGTCCCTTCGTTATCGTCTTCTCGTCCCTTCGTTATCGTCTTTTCGTCCCTTTCGTCCTATCGCTATCGATATTTCTTTCTGCCTGTCAGTTTGCGTATACGGTTTGAAATGGCCTTGGCTATGAGGGTGAAATTGCCTTGCCGGAGATTGTTCCACAGTTCTTCCAGCGAATATCTGATCTTTATGAGCGGGTATCCCCAGGCGTTTATCTTGTAGATGCGTGTCTTGTAGGCAGTGTTTTCCTCCACCTTGTCGGGGTGTTGCAGCGGGAACTCTATGTCGTAACGTGGCATGGTGAACATCCGTCTGAGGCGCGAAGGAATGGTGCTCAGGTTGGCTGTGAAGTGGGTGCTCTCGGCCGACACACCGAGGTTGTTCACCATATTCTGTTTCGGCATTATGGCCAGTGCGTTGTTCAATAGCATCGACGACCAAAAGATGGTCTCGTAGTATGCTATTCCCGACTCTCGATGGTCGCGGCACATCGGCAGGAAGTCCTTTCTCAACTGTCGTTTTCGTGCCATTTCCTCGAAGCGCTCAACGGTGTTCTTGTCGTCGAGCCAAGAGTATTTCTCGTCCCATGTATCGACGACTCTCCGCCACGATGCCCATCCCCAGATGCTGAACACCGTCGTGAAGAAGTAGTCGGACTGAGCGTCTTCGGTCTTTTCCTCGGCGTTGAACCCGGCTATCATCCACACTCTGGGGTCGTCTTCATAGCGGTCGAGCATCTCCTTGCAGAAGCGGAAGAACGACTGCGAGGGCACGTCGTCGTCTTCGAGCACGATGCACTTGTCGGTCATCGAGAAGGCCCATTTCTGCGACAGATACTCCGAGGGGTCGCAGCCCTGGTTTTCTTCCTGATACCACCGGCGCACGTCGCACTCCCAGTCTATTTCCTCGACTATTTTCCTGCACTCCGTTATCCCGGCCATGTCTTTCTCGCTGCGCGGGCCGTCCTGGTAGAGAAACAGTCGTGCAGGCCGTGCCTGGCGCACTGCCTCAAATACTTCTTTCAGGTGGTCGGGACGGTTGAAAAAGAGTATCAGCACCGATATGTCAATCCTTGCCGCATTCATATTCCCTTGTTGCTTTTCTCTCTGTGATTTATTTTCATCTTCTCATGTTCAGAGTTCCTCCTCCATGGGGGAGGTGGGAGGGGGCTTTCCTCAGATTCCTTCCCATTCTATGTCGCCTTTTGCTTTGGCGAATGCCGGCTGGAGCAGGAATCGGCCTTTGTTGTCTTCGCTCTTTGCTTGCGTTGCCAGGCGTCCGATGTTTGATTCGGGACTACGTCCGACGTCGATAATCAGTGAGTTTCGTGTGTCGTCGAAGGCTGTGAGCATTGGCACGTCGCCGTTGCTATCGCCGCCCACGAGCACTGGTCCGCGACCGCCGTAGTTGGGGGCGATGTAGTTTTTGATGCATTCCACCTTTCCTTCCATCATCGGCTGGGTGTATTCGGGGTCGTATTTCGCTGTGATGCGTGGGCATTCCGCGAATCGCAGTCCGAAGACACGGTCTTTGCTGAGGCCCAGTCCGCGCACGGAGTCACATGCGAGTGCTTCTACTATCAGTTCGAGCGATGCCGAGCAGATGTAGGTGTCGATGCCGTTGTCGTTGAGGGCTTTATATAGATTCTTCATTTCTTCGGGCAGATAGATGCCTTTCTCTACGGGACCGCCCCATTTTCCATCCGGCGACCGCCATTCCTCTTTCTGCAGCTTGTCCTTGCCCAGCTGGTCGTCGATTGCTTCGCTTATGAGCGCCTGTGCTTCTTCTGTGGTCAGTCCGGTGAGCAGTCCTGGCATCCAGGCATACCACACTTCCTCGGGGAATGTCTGGCTGAGCAGATCGAGCAGTGATATGAATCGGGCTCGGAAGTCGAGGTAGTCGTTGCCAGTGCGAATCGCCTCCATGCTCTCGCCGGCAGCGAGGCGCGACATCATGCGGTCGTACTCCGCCTTGAGCGTGTCGCCCATCTCGCGCGAGGTGATGTCGGTGCCTTGCAATTTCTTGTCGATGTCGCTGATGGCATCGAGGAACGAGTGGTCAGGGGCAGTGCCGAACTTCAGGTTCTCCACTTGGTATACGAGCAGAGCATTCGACACATCGTGCACGATGGTGGTCTTGTCGAAGTCGAAGACAGCATAGTTGCCCATTCCCGAGCGCTCGATGATGAGCGAGTTGAGACCCTTGTGGACGTCAGGGTCCCATCCTTCTTTGTCGAAGGCCACTTCGTCGTGAAGGGCGATGTAGCATAGGGCGATGATTGCAGCCATGACGGCGAAGAACAGCAACGTGATGGCTTTGCGCGAAGTGAATTTAGCAGATCTTACGGTGTCTTCTTTCATTTTCATGTATGTTTTTATTCTTTTAGATTCGTTGTTGCAAATTTACACATTATTTCCGAATAATGTCAAAGGTTTTGCAGAAATAACTTTTTTCCGCATGCAATGCCGTCATGCGTCAGTATCAAGGCCGGATACTGCGGGTGGAAATGTATGGTGAAAGTGCAGAAGTACTGTCGATGTTTTCTTTGTTATTAGAAAAATCCTTATCTTTGCAGCATCCAATTATGAACAAAAGTCATCAATACACCTCTGAGGAGCTGCATCAGTTGCATGCTGTGCTCTACGATATCACTTCCGAGATGATGCGCGTGTGCGACCATCTGGGCCTGCGCTATTTCATTATCGGCGGTACGGCCATCGGCGCATATTACTGGCAGTCGATTCTCCCGTGGGACGACGACATCGACATCGGTATGCCTCGGTGCGACTACGAGCGGTTTCTCCGCGAGGCACCGGCGGTGTTGAGAAGCGAGTATTATCTCCAGAGCCCCCTCAGCGAGGAGCACACGCCGTTCTGGTTTGCAAAGATAAGAAAGAACGGGACTCTCTTTGCCGAGCACGATTTTAAGGATATCGACATGCATCAGGGCATCTTCGTCGACGTGTTTCCCTTCGACAAGATACCCCGTCGGGCATGGCTCGAGAAGCTGCAGTATGAGGCCCTCGGGTTCTTCAATGCCTGCTTCATAGGCAAGGAGCTGTGGCAGTGGCGCCATTGCGGGCGGTGCCAGGTGGATGTGCCGAGAGAAAGGGGATTTGCGGCGTGCCTGATAACGCGCATCGTAAATGCGTTGCTCCCGAAACGAGCTATCTATGGCACGATCAGGTGGATACAGACATGGTTCAATCACACCCGTGCCGACAGGCTGAAAAACATCGTCACGACCAACGACATCGTCGATGCCAACGACGTGAAGAATACTCAGCAGGTGGAGTTCGGACCGCTGATGGTGGCAGCACCTAAAAACCTGCTGGATTATCTGGAGACCCACTATCCGCATCTGCGCAAGGACATCCCCGACGAGATGAAGGTGAACCATCGTCCCGACGAGCTGAAGTTCGGATAGAGAGCCGCAGAATGAGCGTCGTGAAAAAAAAAAATCCTTAAGGAAGTCAGAGTCCTTAGTCCAAATCGGTCATTAGACTTTATTATATAGCTGCACCTGTTTTAGCCAGATTAGCGGTTTTATCTTTGAAGACGTAGCGGGCTACGACGAGAACCAACGGTCACTGTCTGAGGACGACGAGCTGTTGAACGTATTGAAAAATGTCCGAAGGGGAAAGTAATGATAAAGGCGGTAAGATGGCAAAACAGGTGCAGCTATAGTATAAAGAGAGTTTTTCAAACTATAATATCCCTTTTCTCGTTCTAATGACCAATTTGGGTTTAAGGATCATTTTTTTGTTTCCTCTTGAGCAGGAAAGCCATACACTCGTCGAGAATCCTTGCGTGAGCCGACTTCATTATGATGAAGTAGACGGCTGCGGCAATCGCTATGCGCGATAGTAGCAGTACCCACAGAGACCCTATCTGGCGCGTTATCACCCACGTGACCGCCATTGTCAGTGCGGCGGCGAGGGCAAAGGGCAGTGTGTCGAGCAGCAAGTGGCGCAGACGATAGCCCGTCAGGCGACGCACGAAAACATACCACACCAGCAGCCACACGAGGTTCAGCGCCACATAGGCAACGACGATTGCACGTATGCCGAGGCTGTGGATGGCGATGAGCACGGTAATCTGCGTGAGGCAGAAGGCGAGGGTGGAGCGGAAGTAGATGCCCGACTCGCCGCGAGAGATGATGAGGTTCGACATCAGCGTGGCCAGAGGCATCACGGCACCGCTGATGCACAGCAGCCGAAGCAGTTCGACGCTCGGAAGCCACTTCTCGGTGATGGCGATGACGATAAACTCGCGCGCCACAAGCGCCAGCCCGAAAAGCAGAGGGAAGGCGATGAAGGCAGTGAAGCGCATCATCTTGCGAAACGCATTCAGCTGACGCTCGCGATCGTCGTCGAGACTCACCAAGACGGGCTGTGCCACCTGACTGACCATGCCCTGAACAAGCGAGTAGGCCTTCGTGTCCCACTGGTAGGCCTGGTTGTAGACTCCCGTAGCCTGCTTTCCGAAAAAGCGGCCAAGGAGGATGTTCACCACATTATTATTAATATTGGTGGTAATATTCGTGGCCAATATCTTTATCGAGAAGGGAAACAACCGCTTCACGGGGCCGAAGTCGATAGTCATCGTCGGACGCCACTCAGAGTAGTGCCACAGCAGGAACGTATTCACTCCTACATACATCAGTCCCTGCGTGGCAAGCGACCAGTAGGCCATCCCGGCTATCGCCATGCAGGCACCGACGGTGCTCGACACTATCACCGCAGCCATCGAAGCCTTCGCCATCTGGCGGGCACGCAGGTTCTTAAACAACCACGCACTCTGAGCCGTGCCCAGAGAGGCAATCACGATAGACAGGAAAGCATAGCGGCAGAGAGCAGTAAGCTCGGCAACGCCGTAGAACCGCGAAATCAGAGGAGCACAGAAGAACAGCAACGCATACATGCCCGTACCCATCAGAATATTGAACCAGAACACCGAGTTGTAGTCCTCCGGCCGTGGGGACTTCATGTTGGCAAGACCCGTCTTGAACCCACTGTCCTGCAACGTAGTGCCAACAAGCGAGAAAACGCTGATCATCGCCATCATACCAAAGTCCGACTGATTCAACGTGCGGCCGAGGATGATGCCAAACACCACCCCCACCACCTGGAGTACCACGTTGTTCATGCCACCCCAGAAAAGACCCTTTGCCGTTCGCTCTTTCAGACTTTCCATATATAACTAACGGCAAAAGTAGACATTTTCGTGTAATAACCGAAAACAAATAAGCAAAAAATGCACCATCAGCCGAAGCCCACCACCTCTTCTCCGCCGCCTGACAAACCCGTCGCCAACAGTACATGGCCCATGTACTCCCAGTACAAAGCCCATGTACTCTCAGTACAAAAGCCATGTACTCCCAGTACAAGACCCATGTACTGCCGCCATACGGTAGGATAAGGAGCGGTAAGCGAATAATGTGGAGCGACCGGAAGATAACATCCCCCGCCCCGTCACCCACACTCTGCAGCCCCGCCGCATGAAAAATATTAAGCAGTAGCAGCATCCCTGCATATTCTGAGCCCTCTGATAACGCCCGGCAATAAAGCGGGGATTTGAAAAAAACATAAGTTTTATTTAAGTTACTTCCCTTTGGTCAGTGGGTTTCACTTACGTTCGACAAGTCTCAACTCTCGATTTTTCGTAACTTTGGAAGAAATTGCAATCTTTCTTTGTATAAAGGCAGTTCGGAGGATTGGGAAAAATTGGGGTTACGATTTGGAGACCGTTCTCAATTCTACGTTCTGCTATGAATTGCATTCAATGCGCTCGAACTTGTTCGCTTCGCTTGTCGAAGAACTCCGACTTTGAGCCACCAGCCTTTATTATGACTCACTGTCAGGTGCAAAGGTACAATAAAATTCTGAAACGACCAAATCATTCGCATGTTTTAACCTTTTGCAGTAGTCTCGCCAAGAAGATACGCCATTTGCCTCAGCAGTTACAAAATCGGCTATGCTTTACAGTTCATGGAGAGTGTCGTCATACTCTAACCAGGCTTACAGGAAAGTATCGGTGTTGAGCCGGATGTTTGGCACCCGGCTCAACTTGTCCGATAGACCTCTGCCAGATCCTTTTCGCTGAGGGCCTCTGCAATTTCAGCACACATCATATGGTTTTTACTTTGTACCTGATGTTCCCATATCCAAGATACCCGATTCCGTGTCGCGGTTGTTCATGCGCTTCTGGTCTGCATGGTAAGCCTTGCCAAACTCCAGGTTATAGTTCAGGCGGATGACGGCCATCTGGCCCAGCTCCTTAGTATAGTTCCATGCGGTATAGGGAGCCATGCGCGACAGCCGCTCGCGTCCGGTCTTGTAGTTGTTGGTGAAGGGGAACATCATGCCTATACCCAGTTGCAGCCGTTTGTGCGTCCATGTGGCCATGAGTGCGGTCTGGTTTTCTCCTTTGAAGATGGTCTCACCGAAGAGAGTGTTGCGGTTCTTGCTGTGCTGTCCTGCCAGGCTGAACTCCCTGTAGTTGAGCATGAACTGGGCGTTGTAGTAGAAATTGCTGTAGGTATGGGTGTAGCTGTGGCCATAACTCCAATAGCGGGCAAAACCACCTTCGAGGCTCAACATGAGAAGGTTCTTCTGTTTGCCAACATCCAGCCCCCGGAATACTATCATCGGGGCAATCTGCAAAGTCTGCCAGGACTTCTGATTGTCCTGCATCATGACGAGACGGTTGCCTTCTGCGAAGACGCTCTCCATGATGCAGTTGTCGTAATAGGCATGGCTGACATTCAGCATCGCCATCATCTTGCCCTTGTTGTAGGAATAGCTGAACGTGCTGTTATACGCATTGTAAGTACGCAGATTGGGGTTACCTCGCGAAATCTGTATCGTGTCCAGTGCCTGCTCCACATCAGTCAATGCTGCAAGCGAGGGAATCTGCGGGTCAGTGGAGAAGCGGTAGTTCACGTAGCCGTTCTTGTGTGGCGCATAGCCGAAGCGGACGGTCGGTGTAAACGTGTAGTAGGTGTGCGACTCACCTGCCTCCTCAAAGCTGGTGCGGGCCAGCCCTGCACTCACACCATAATTCACTTTCTTCCATGCACCTTGCAGTTCCATGAAGGCCGACGAGCGCATCTGGTCCATTTCCGATGTCACGGGTGAAGTGCCAAGATATTGGTTCCTATCGTGCATCTGGTAGTGGCGGACTCCCGCACTGAGCATCGTGGTTTTGAAACGCTTGTCGTAGATGGCCTCTCCGATGATGCTTCGCTTGCTTCCGTCCACATCTGTCAGATAGTCGGCCAACATCGCGCCGTCCATCGCCTGCTCCCGATAGGTGCGGGTATAGCTGCTCGTTATCAGCGTTCCCGCCAGGTTCAGGGTCAGCGTCTGCTGATTGGGCAGGTTGAGCTGGTAGTAGAGATCAAGTGCCGGGCTGTAGCTGTTGCTCCTTACCTGCTGTCGGGATGTCAGCATCTTGTTGATGATGCTGGTCTCGTCCTGATGGGGTGCACGCTTGACGTTGTTTCTAAAGACGGCGTTGAACGTGTATTTGTTAGGCTCGGCATAATTGTACGACAGGTCGATGTCGTGTATAGCCCACCTTTTCTCATCGTTCACACCCTCCTGTACCCTATGAATGGTTTCAGTCTCCAGGAAGAAGTCCTCCGTCTTATCCGTGCGGTCATTTTTCACACCCCGATAGCTGAGTGCGTAGTTCACCCCCCATTGCGACTTGCCTTGGTGGTACGTCGCCGTGAGACTGTTTTCGCCAAACAGCACATGGGGCGAGTTGGTGGTCTGCAGGTTGAGCAGTCCACCCTCCTCACGCTTGCGGACGATTATATTCACCACGGCACCGATTTCCTCGTCACCATAACGCTTACCGGGATTGTCAATTATCTCAATGCGGATGATTTCTTTCGGCAACAGCGCAGCCACCTCGGACGGTGAAGCCTTGACACCGTTGATGCGTGTCTGAACAGCCCCGCCATTGGCCGATAGTTCCTTGCCGATGACATTCACGCTAAGTCGCGGAATGGCCATGTTAAACATCAGGTCGTAGGGATTGTAGGCGTTCTTCTTCGCATCCCGTGTCGGGATAATCAGCATACGGTCCACCTTCTGTATAATACTCTGGGCGCTGACGGTCACCTCATCCAGATGAACAATCGTATCGTTCAAGTTTGTCTGTGCCTGCGCTACCATACTGATAACAAAGAGCAGCATTATCATTGTCTGTTTCATTTTCCTATCTCCTTTAGTTTTTCGTTAATTGTATGCTTTGCTTCTTCTACCGATAGCTTTAATGCCTCATTGACCGCCTGCCAGACGGCATCCTGCACATCCCCGCCCCTTTTGTCTGTGGCCGCATAGAGCGAATCACAGTTCTCTGA
The DNA here is from genome assembly GCA_017477435.1 of Prevotella sp. Classification (GTDB taxonomy): domain Bacteria; phylum Bacteroidota; class Bacteroidia; order Bacteroidales; family Bacteroidaceae; genus Prevotella. The sequence continues at coordinate 2,337 of JAFUVV010000005.1, read as the reverse complement.
CAACAGCAGGTAGAGGGTCTTTGGTGCCTCGTTCCCATTTACGGAAACGGTGTACTTCACCTCAGTATAAGTACATTTCTTTCCGTTCACATCGAGGTGGAGTCGCCACCGATTGCCTCCCCAACGCATACGCTCACCGTCTTTCAGTTCTTGCTTGATGTAGGCCGTGGCGGCCTTTCTTACTTTCCATTCCTGTGTGCCGGGCACACCGTCACAGGAGCAGAATTCCAGCATCATTAACGATGCTACTGTCAATGTTCTTACTAAATGTTTCATACCTTTTTTTACTTGATGATTTACTAAACTTTTGCGATGCAAAGTTACGGCGGAACCACACCTTAAAACGACTAAATCACCAAATAAAAAGTCTTAATAGAAGATACGTAACCAATTGAAAACCAACGGATACTTTTCTCTAAATTCTAAATCTTGACTTTCGAAGTCTTAATCAGCCCTTAATGCTGTTGACGCAGGCCACAATATCCTGCCCTTCAGCGGCACCAATCTTCTTGCGGATAGAGGTTTTGCGGACATAAATCGTTGCGTCCGACTGCTGCGTAATGACACCGATTTCCTTAGTGGAGAACCCGGCACAAAGCAGACAGCAAATCTGCACTTCCTTTTCGGTGAGCGCATCACCATAAAGTTCCATCAGACGTGTATGGAAATTGTCATAGAGCCGGTCAATAACAGGATAGAGGTCTGACCATACGAGCAGACTATGGGTTGGAATCTCGCCACCGCTGATACCTGATATGCGTTTCAACAGAGCCTGGTTTTGGCTGGTTGGCATACTGGCAACCAGTCGGATGATTCCCAACTGCTGCAACAGGATTTTCTTGAAGAAGGCATCGTCGTCGGTCTTCGGCAGTTCCTGCTCTACCGTTTCAGCTGCCAATACGGTCTGGGCATCAGCCAACATTCGCGTCAGCGTGTCAATCCTGTCCTCGGCCTCCGCCATCCGTTGAACCCGGTTCCTATAATAAAGATAGCCGCCGACCCCGCCAACAGCCAGCAGCAGAACGGCTACTGAAAGCATCCAGCCCATACGCTGCTTGCCAAGCCGCAACTCGTAGTTGGCCGCTTGTAGGCGGCTCTTTGTTTCCAGCCTACGGGTCGATGTGTTCTCTTTCATTAGCATATCGCTCGTTAAGGAGTCGCAGTATCTGGCAAAATCCACATACGATGCTGGCTTTCCGCTTGTATAGTCCAATAGGAAACGCTCTTGTTCGATTACTGCTCGGCGGGCGATGTTTGCATAACCTTGTGCTTCCAGTTCTGCCTCGCTCTTGATGGCCCTTTCGTTACAGATGCGAGCAGAGTCCAGCCGATGCAGGTTGATGTAGTTGCCTGCCATTGCCATCTGGATAGCAGACAGCCCAGACATCTGCGGCATCATCCGTCCTATCTGGTAGTACATATCGTTTGAGCGGCTGTATTGCCCGTTGTTTGCCAAATAGTCGGCATAGTTGCGCAAGAACTCACACGCCATGGCCGTGTCGCCGTTTTCCGTAGCCAGTCGGATGCTCTCGTCGAAGAAACGTTCCGACTGCCCGTTGCCTGTCAGCGAGAGGTTCACTCCTATCTTATAGTTCAGTAAGGCTCTTTCGTTTTTTGGCGCGGCATGGTCTAACGCTTCTTTCAGTACAACTGCCGCCTTTCCGTATTGCCGCAGATGTTCAAGGATGTCTGCCTTTGCCGTCAGCAACTGCACCCGTTTCGTCGGGTCGGTTATTGCTGCGAGTCCCCTGTCAATCGCACTGACGGCTTCCACCTCCCTACCCGTCCATTTCAGATAGGATGCCTCTAACAGATAGCTGTCTGCCTGCTTGTCAGCATCCATCCTGTAATGTGCTATAGCCTCCGGCAGTTGCTCGTCCTCAGCCAGCGACATTCCCAAAGCCTGATGTGCCTTTGCTCGGTTCCATACCAGATGCATCCGTTCTTTGTCGTTCAGACTGCTCGAATTCTCCAAAGAGTCCAATATGGTCAAGGCGCGTTGAGGATTGTTTTCGAGCATCCAGTCCGTGTCAGCAATCATATTTTTCTGCTGCTGATTACCACACGCAGCAAGCAGAAAGGCTATGAGACATATTGTCAATTTCAGATGTTTCATTCTCATTTCTGATTTTCGACTGCAAAATTACTCATTTTTTTCGGGAAACAATTAGAGAAAAGAAAATTTAACCCAATGTTGATGTCAGATTCTCGCCAAAGTTTTGTAACTTTGCACCACAAAGGACAATTCTGTATGAGATACATAGAATTTGAAGATACGATTTCACCCGAAAGGATGCAGCGGTATGTATTGGCTTGCGGCAATAATACTCGCCGGGC
>JAFUVV010000040.1 GCA_017477435.1 Prevotella sp. | reverse complement strand
GAAGAATATTTTTTCACTTATCTTTGTCAATATGTTTGGAAAATATATTAACTTTGCTACCATGAAAGAATCTGCGAAGAAAAGCGACCGTTCGTGGAGGTACGTAGGATGGCATCTTGTGGCGATGGCGTCAGTGTGCCTGCTGTTGTTCCTCGGCGTGAAATATGGGTTGAACATGTACACTCACCACGGTGAGGCTATCCCTGTCCCCGACGTGAAGAACAAGCCTGCCGATGAGGCGAAGAAGGCTCTCGCTGCGCTGGAGCTCATCCCTGTAGTGACCGACACGGGCTACGTGAAGAAGTTGCCCCCTGGCTGCGTGCTTGAGCAGATGCCCGCTGCGGGCAGCAGGGTGAAGTCGGGCCACACGGTCCGTCTGGTGCTCAATGCGAAGAGTGCGCCGCTGCTTAAGCTGCCCGACGTGATCGACAACAGCTCGCTGCGCACCGCCATGTCGCGGCTCTCGGCAATGGGATTCAAGATGGGAATGCCCGAATTCATCCCCGGAGAGAAAGACTGGGTGCTGGGAGTGAAGGCCGACGGAAAGCCTGTTGCCACGGGCGACAAGATCTCGACCGATGCCACGATAGTGGTACAGGTGGGCAACGGTATGATCAGCGCCGACGATTCCATCACCTACGTCGACCCCGTGATTGAAGATGATGACGAGGGCGTGTATGAATATGGCGACGTAGACCCGTTCGTGGAGGTCGACGGACCGCCGGCAGAAGAGAAGAAAGAAGGACAATGAGCGACTTTGAAGATATAGAACTGCTGACGGAATCCGACGACGAGAGCGGTCAGCTATACGAGCACTTCCGCTTTGTGGCCGACGCCGGACAGGCACCGCTGCGCGTGGACAAGTTCATGTTCGAAAAGATGCAGCACTCGTCGCGCAACCGTATACAGAAAGCTGCCGACGCCGGATTCGTGCATGTGAACGACCATCCGGTGAAGAGCAACTACAAGGTACGCCCCGGCGACGTGGTCACGCTGATGCTCGACCGTCCGCGACACGACTCGACGATAGAGCCCGAAGACATCCCGCTCGACATCGTCTACGAAGACGACCAGCTGATGGTCGTCAATAAGGAGGCCGGCCTCGTGGTACATCCCGGCGCCGGCAACTTCCACGGCACGCTGGTGAACGCCGTCGCGTGGCACCTGCGCGACCTGCCCACCTACGACCCCAACGACCCCGAGGTGGGACTCGTACACCGCATAGACAAAGACACAAGCGGACTGCTCGTCGTAGCAAAGACCCCCGAAGCAAAGACATCGCTCGGAGTGCAGTTCTTCAACAAGACCACCCACCGCTCCTACCTCGCCCTCGTGTGGGCCAACTTCCAAGAAGACGAAGGCCGGATAGAAGGCAACATCGCCCGCGACCCGCGCGACCGGCTCCGCATGACAGTCCTTCCGCCCGACTCGGAGCAAGGCAAGCCCGCCGTCACCCACTACCGCGTAGTAGAGCGATTCGGATACGTAACGCTCGTGGAATGCATCCTCGAGACCGGCCGCACACACCAGATCCGCGCCCACATGCGACACATCGGCCACCCACTATTCGGCGACGAACGCTACGGAGGAACAGAAATCCTGCGAGGAAACCGCAGCTCGACCTACAAGGCATTCATACAGAACTGCCTGGCACTATGCCCCCGCCAGGCACTGCACGCCCAGACACTCGGATTCGTCCATCCAACGACACACCAGCAGATGGACTTCACCTCGCCCCTGCCCAGCGACATGGACGCACTGATAGAGAAATGGCGCGCCTATATCAAAGGCACCACAAACGACACTTTTGAAGAATAAACAACATATCAGAAATGAAACAACTAAAAAGAAACATAGCCATCATCTGCGGTGGCGACTCATCGGAGCACGACGTATCGATGCGCTCCGCACAAGGACTGTATTCCTTCTTCGACAAGGAACGCTACAACATCTACATCGTCGACGTGAAAGGACTCGACTGGCACGTCGACCTGCCCGATGGAACCACCGCGTCCATCGACAAAAACGACTTCTCTTTCATCCACGACGGCAAAGCCGTGGTCATCGACTACGCCTATATCACCATCCACGGCACACCCGGCGAAAACGGCATCATGCAAGGATATCTCGAACTGCTCCACATACCCTACTCCACCAGCGGAGTGCTCGTAGAAGCCATGACCTTCGACAAATACGTGCTGAACAACTTCCTACGCGCCTTCGGAGTGAACGTTGCCCCAAGCCTGCTCATCCGCCGAGGAGAAGAAGACAAATACAGCGAAGACAACATCGAGCAGACAATCGGCTTCCCATGCTTCGTAAAGCCCGCCTCCGACGGATCAAGCTTCGGAGTGTCGAAAGTGAAAAATGCCGACCAGCTGGCCCCCGCGCTGCGACTGGCATTCATGGAATCGAGCGAAGTAATGATAGAGCAATTCATCGACGGCACCGAGGTGACCGTGGGATGTTATAAGACAAAAGAGAAATCAGTGGTATTCCCCGTGACAGAAGTCGTCACCGAGAACGAGTTCTTCGACTACGATGCCAAATACAACGGGCAGGTGCAGGAAATCACACCGGCCCGCATATCAGAAGAACTCTCCACTGCTCTGCAGAACGAAACATCGAAGATATACGACATACTCCACTGCAACGGCATCATACGCATCGACTATATCGTCTCGAAGAACGCCGACGGCAGCGACAAGATCAACCTGCTCGAAATAAATACCACCCCGGGCATGACAGCCACCAGCTTCATCCCACAACAAGTGAGAGCCGCAGGACTCGACATCAAAGACGTCCTCACCGACATCGTGGAGAACCAATTCGCGTGATAGTGTAGAGTGTAGAATGTAGAGTGTAGAGTTTTTTTGACGGGCAGTGCTATTAGTATAAGTTGAAAAATGAGTAGGAAAGCGAGCATATTGCAAGAGAAATCGGAGCACTATTCGTTCCGTATCATGAGATTATACAGATTCCTGCTCGAAAGTCAACATGAAGGCATCGTTTCTAAACAAATTCTCCGAAGCGGTACCAGCATTGGGGCAAATATCGCAGAAGCACAGAACGCACAAAGCAATGCCGATTTTATCAACAAATTAAGCATCGCCTTGAAAGAAACCAACGAAACGGCTTACTGGCTGAAAATCCTATTTAACGGAAAATATATAAACGAGTTAGGTTATAATTCTATGTTGAACGACAACGAAGAAATTGCCAAGATGTTGGTCAGTTCAATCAAAACGTTGAAACAAAAGATGGGTATTGATGATACAACCAGATAAAAAACAGAACGAAGGCAAGTGGGAGAGAAGTGTCGAAGAAAACGACTCTACACTCTACACTCTACACTCTACACTTGATAAGTTTCACGACATCCGGCCTTACGAGACTGGCGAGATGAGGCAGGCATTCGAAGATTTGCTTGCCGACCGACAGTTTAACCTCGTCATGAAAGGATTTGCTCCCTGGCTGCCGAGGTGGGCCTCGCATGGAATACTGCGCCTGATGTTCCGCGGAGTGAACACGCCGCTCGACTTCCAAAAGCGCTTCATGAAGCCCGTGGTGAAGCATATAATACGGAAGAAGACCGACGGCACGACGTTCGACGAAACAGAACTGCCACGCGACAAGTCGCTCCGCTACACCTTCGTGAGCAACCATCGCGACATTGTACTCGACTCTGCCTTCCTCGACCTGCTCCTTGTCGACAATGGATACCCCACGACAGTGGAGATAGGCATCGGCGACAACCTGCTCATCTACCCATGGATCAAGCGCCTGGTCAGGATGAACAAGGCGTTTGTTGTCCGTCGTGGACTCACTCCCCACGAGATGATAGAGTCGAGCATGCTCATGAGTCAGTACATCCACCATGCTGTCAACGACAAGAAGGAAAACATCTGGATTGCCCAGCGCGAAGGCCGTGCCAAGGATAGCGACGACCGCACGCAGGACTCCGTGCTGAAGATGCTCGCCATGGGCGGCGAAGGAAGCCAGGCAGAGAAAATTGCCGACCTCAACATCGTGCCGCTTGCCATCAGCTACGAGTTTGACCCGTGCGACTATCTGAAGGCAAAAGAGTTTCAGCAGAAGCGCGACAATCCGCGCCACAAGAAAAGCAAGCAGGACGATCTCGACAATATGAAGACCGGCATCTTCGGATACAAAGGCCGCGTGCACTATCACTGTGCACGGCCACTGAACGAATACATAAGCGAAATGGACGCCGGGAGCATGACGAAGAACGAATTCTTCCATGCCCTTGCCGAAAAGATCGACAGCGACATACACTCGCGCTACCGCCTCTTCCCTTCCAACTTCGTTGCCCTCGACGCCCTCTCCGGCACCGACGAGCACGCACCGGAGTATACCGGGAAAGACAAGGAGCGCTTCGAGAAATACATCGACGGCCAACTTGCCAAAATCGATCTCGAAAACAAGGACGAAGACTTCCTCCGCGAACGGATGCTCACCATGTATGCTAATCCTGCACGCAACTTCATCCGTGCCACTCAAGATAAGCTGACAGAGAAATGACAACGACAAGCCGCCTCAGCACAACGCTCTCACATGCAGCCCTTTCGCTTGCGGCTGCAACAATTGCTGCGCTTCTTTTTTCAGCCTGCACTACCGACGCCTACGAATCGGGCGAAGGCAGATACTCGCACCTGACGGCTGAGTTCGGCATGGCACATACCGCAGCGAAAGGAGAGATAGACGCTTTCACCACCGACGGCAGCCGCTCCCTGAGACTGAATCCTCACGCAAAGGCCAGCTGGGCCACCACGCCCGACTCTCTCTATCGCTCGCTGCTCTACTTCTACGACAACGAGAATGACGCCTCGCCTTTCAGCATCAGTCAGGTGATGGTCATCAAGCCCACCACTTTGAAAAACAACAACATCCCATCCTCCGACCCTCTCACCCTTGTCAGTGCATGGCCGAGCGCCGACGGGAAATGGCTGAACATGCGCCTCGACATAAAGACCGGCAAGACCGACGACCCCAAGGCTGTCCACAACCTGAGGATGGTCAGACTGCAGACCGGCGACGGCTCCTACCGCATGCGCATCGTTCATTCGCGGAACAACATGCCGGAGTACTACACGAGCACGGCCTACGTGAGCATCGCCGTCGACGACGAGATGAAAGGCAAGGCCGTGGAACTGTCGGCAAACACCTACGACGGAGAGAAGATCCTCTCTGTGGAAATACCCTGAGACAAATCGCAGAAAGAAGAATATCACCTGAAAGCTATAACCTTAAATCCGCACAATAAAATGTATTTACTTGGATATGACATAGGAAGCTCGTCGGTCAAGGCGAGCCTTGTAGCTGCCGAGAGCGGCAAAGTTGTTGCATCAGCCTTCTATCCGAAGCAGGAAGCGCCCATCATCTCCCGCCGTCAGGGATGGGCAGAGCAGCAGCCCAATTCGTGGTGGGACTATCTCAAGCAGGGCACCCGCGACGTGCTTGCCACCTCGCAGATATCACCCGCCGACATAGCAGCCATAGGCATCAGCTACCAGATGCACGGCCTGGTGTGCGTCGACAAATCGATGGAGGTGCTCCGCCCGGCAATCATCTGGTGCGACTCGCGCGGAGTGCCTTATGGACAACGCGCATTCGACGAGATAGGAGGCAAGAGATGCCTGTCGCATCTGCTCAACTCACCAGGCAATTTCACGGCGTCGAAACTGGCATGGGTGAAGGATAACGAGCCACAGTTCTTTGAGCGCATCCACAAAATCATGCTCCCAGGCGACTATATCGCCATGCGCATGACCGGCAACTGCCTGACAACCATCAGCGGACTGTCGGAAATGATGCTATGGGACTACTCCGAACGCCGACCGGCACGGTTCCTCTTAGACTACTTCGGATTTCCCGAATCCATCCTGCCCGACATCGTGCCCACGTTCAGCCAGCAGGGACAGCTCCTGCCGTCGGCAGCCGCAGAGCTCGGCCTCGCCCCAGGCACACCAGTCACCTACCGCGCAGGCGACCAACCAAACAACGCGCTGTCGCTAAATGTCTTCAACCCCGGAGAAATCGCCTCCACGGCAGGAACGTCGGGAGTGGTCTACGGAGTAAGCGATGTGGTGGCCCACGACCCACTCTCGAGAGTGAACATCTTCGCACACGTCAACTACAGTCCCGACACAGACAGGCTCGGAGTGATGCACTGCCTCAACGGCACAGGAATACTCAACTCGTGGATGCGCCGCAACGTAGCCGACGCCGAAACGACCTACGACGAGATGAACCAGGCAGCCGCGAGCATCCCCATCGGCAGCGAAGGAATAAGCATACTGCCCTTCGGCAACGGAGCAGAACGCATATTGCAGAACAAGGAACTGGGTTGCTCCATCCACGGCATCGACTTCAACCGCCACAGCCGGCAACATCTCATGCGGGCAGCACAGGAAGGCATCGTCTTCGCATTCAAATACGGCATCGACATCATGGAAGAGATAGGCACGACGGTTAGCGTCGTACATGCCGGAAACGCCAACATGTTCCTCAGCGACGTCTTCACACAGACGCTGGCAAGCGTCACCGGAGCCACAATCGACATCTACGACACCGACGGCTCCGTAGGCGCAGCACGCGCAGCAGGAATGGGAGCAGGCATCTACAAAGACAACACGGAGGCATTCTCCACACTCAGGAAGATAAAGACCGTGGAGCCCGACACAGCCCACGTCGAGGAATACAAAGCAGCCTACAACAACTGGAAGAGCACGCTCGAAAGATGCCTTGAAGGCAAAAGATAAACCAGTCGAGGACAGTACATGGCCCTTGTACACGTAGTACATGACGCATGTACTGAGAGTACAAAGCCCTTGTACTGGGAGTACAAAGCCCATGTACTCTGGCCGAGGAATAGTCCCTGCTTCCCATTATGGTTCTGTCAGCCATACATCATGACCCTGACAACGCTATTAACACATATAAAAACATAAATAAAAACATCAAAACAATTATGACAAAACAGTATTATCCGCAAATCGGAAAAATCCCCTTCGAGGGACCTGAGAGCAAGAATCCAATGGCATTCCACTATTACGACGCCGACCGCATCGTGATGGGCAAGAAGATGAAAGACTGGCTGAAGTTCGCCATGGCATGGTGGCACACACTCGGCCAGGCCTCCGGCGACCAATTCGGTGGCGAGACACGCTCCTACGAATGGGACAAAGCCGACGACCCCATGCAGAGGGCAAAGGACAAGATGGACGCAGGATTCGAGATCATGCAGAAACTTGGCATCGAATACTTCTGCTTCCACGATGTCGACCTCATCGAAGAACCCGACACCATAGAGGAGTATGAGGCACGCATGAAGGAAATAACCGACTACGCACTGGAGAAGATGAAGGCTACGGGCATCCGTCTGCTCTGGGGCACGGCAAACGTGTTCGGCCATAAGCGCTACATGAACGGCGCCGCTACAAACCCCGACTTCGACGTCGTAGCACGCGCTGCCGTACAGATAAAGAACGCCATCGACGCCACAATCAAACTCGGAGGAACAAACTACGTATTCTGGGGCGGACGCGAAGGCTATCAGAGCCTGCTCAACACACAGATGCAACGCGAGAAAGACCACCTCGCCATGATGCTCACCAAGGCCCGCGACTACGGTCGTCAGCACGGATTCAAGGGCACATTCCTCGTAGAGCCGAAGCCCATGGAGCCAACCAAGCACCAGTACGACGTCGACACGGAGACGGTGATCGGATTCCTCCGCGCACACGGACTCGACAAAGACTTCAAGGTGAACATCGAGGTAAACCACGCAACTCTTGCCGGACATACCTTTGAGCACGAGCTCGCCGTGGCCGTCGACAACCATCTGCTCGGCTCTATCGACGCCAACCGCGGCGATGCACAGAACGGATGGGACACCGACCAGTTCCCCATCGACAACTTCGAAATCACACAAGCCATGCTTCAGGTCATCCGCAACGGCGGCTTAGGCAACGGAGGAATGAACTTCGACGCCAAGCTGCGCCGCAACAGCACCGACCCTGAAGACATCTTCATAGCCCACATCAGCGGCATGGACGCCATGGCACGCGGACTGCTCTCAGCTGCCGAGATACTCGAGAAGTCGCCACTGCCCACGATGCTCAAAGAGCGCTACGCATCATTCGACGCCGGCAAGGGCAAGGATTTCGAGGAGGGACGTCTCTCTCTGGAAGACCTCGTAGCCTATGCCAAGGCAAACGGCGAGCCCGTACAACACAGCGGCAAGCAAGAGTTGTACGAGACAATCGTCAACCTCTACTCAAAATAGCCAACGCACTGGTCGCTAAAGTCGACACAAAACATCAAAGACGCAGGTGCCAGAGAATGGCCCCTGCAGCTTTGATGAATTATCATGGATAGTAACAATTAAAATATCAGAGAAATGAAAAAAATTTATTCTTTTTGTTTTCAGCATTGATGAACGTCCTTTCTGTTAATGCCCAAACAGCCTATGCCGTCTTCACCAGCGAAGACAATACGCTTACGTTTTACTACGACGAGAACTACGATGGCACAGAGGGACAGTATGATGTAAATAGTTGTGGATGGCTTGCCGATGACACAAAAGTTGAAAGAGTGGTGTTCGATGCCTCGTTTAAAGACGCGAGACCGACAAGCACAGCAAATTGGTTCAACAACATGAGAAACCTGAGGTCAGAGGCTATCGTCAATCTGGATTACCTCAACACCAGCGAAGTGACTACGATGGAAGGTATGTTTGCAGGGTGCATTGCGCTAAAAAGCCTTGACCTGAGCAGTTTCAACACATCGAAAGTGACGAATATGCAATATATGTTTCAGGAATACCTTTCACTGACAAGTGTCAACCTTAGCAGTTTCAATACTGAAAATGTGACATCGATGAACTGTATGTTCAATAATTGCACTCATCTGAGTGATGTCGACCTTAGTAGCTTCAATACTGAAAATGTGACATCGATGCAGAATATGTTCACAGGTTGCACACTGATAAGTCTTGACCTGAGCAGTTTCAATACATCAAAAGTGACTAATATGCAATTTATGTTCTATTGGTGTACTAAACTGACAAGTATCAACCTGAGCAGTTTCAATACTGAGAATGTAACCGAAATGAATTATATGTTCGGTGGTTGCAAATCGCTGACAAGTATCGACCTCAGTAATTTTAATACGGGGAAAGTGAATACGATGCAAAATATGTTTGAAAGTTGTATTTCATTGACGAGCCTTGACCTCAGTAGTTTTAATACGGAAACTGTACGCTATATGAGCAAAATGTTCCTTGATAGCAAAAATCTTGAAACCATCTATGTTGCTGGCGGTTGGAACACGGCAAGCGTGTCAACTTCGTATAACATGTTCCAGGGCTGTACTGCTCTCGTGGGAGGCAAGGGAACAGCCTACGACGAGAACCACACAGATTATGAATACGCCCGCATTGATGGTGGTGAGGAGCAACCTGGCTATTTCACCTATAAGCCATCACGCGACCTAAACGACGACGGCAAGGTGTCGACAGCCGACATACAGGTGATAATCAATGAGATGAAAGGCGCCCAGCAGTCGGGTACCGTCAGTCCCGAAAAAGATTTGAACAATGACGGCAAGATATCGACAGCGGATATTCAGGTGATTATCAATGAAATGAAAAAATAAAGCCCCTTCCTAACCTCCCCCAAGGGGGAGGAATCCAACCACGAAGAGATGGTTTCTACCACAGATTGAGCTGATTAAACAGATTTTTCATTCGTGCACAACACGAAATAAAAAAAAGATTTCACAGATTCGAACAGCGTGAATCTGTGAACCAAAGGTCACCGTGCGGAGCGAAAGGTAAATCTTTTTATATGGAGTACTTGATAGATAATAATCTGTTAAATCCGTGACTCTCGGCGCTTGCGACGCTTATTCGAGCGAAGCGAGTCTTAAGAATCTGTGGTAGAAAGAAATAAGAGTGCAATCTGTGAAATCTTTTTTTATGGAGTCCTATTGAATAATAATCTGCTAAATCTGCTAAATCTGTGGTAAAAAAATAAAGTGTAATCTGTGGTGTTAAAAGTGAACCAACGGTCACCGTGCGAAGCGGAAAGACGGTCTATGGCAGGGTGAGGACCGCATAAAGAACCATTGATAGCGAAAAGACTCCCGCATCACTTCCTTTTGAGTAATGCGGGAGTCTTCGTATCGTGCATCTCTTTTTATTATTTCAGCCGTGCGCTGAGTTTCTCGAGCATGTCGGTCGTCATGTCAGCAAGGTCGTATTTCGGTGCCCAGTCCCACTCCTGACGCGCGCAGCTGTCGTCCATAGAGTCGGGCCAGCTGTCGGCTATGCTCTGCTTCAGAGGGTCGACATCGTAGATCATCTCAAACTCAGGCTTGTGCTTTTTTATCTCCTGATAGATCTGCTCGGGGTCGAAACTCATCGCAGCCACGTTGAATCCATTGTGATGGATGAGTCGTTCGGGGTCGGCCTCCATAAGCATGATGGCGGCATTGAGCGCGTCGGGCATATACATCATGTCCATGAGCGTGCCCTTCTTAATAGGACATACGAAGCGTTCCCCGCGCACTGCATAGTAGAAAATGTCCACAGCATAGTCGGTGGTACCACCTCCAGGAGGAGTCACGTAGGATATTATTCCGGGGAAACGCACCGAACGGGTGTCAACCCCATATTTATGATGATAGTAGTCCGACAGTAGTTCGGTGGTCACCTTCGACACACCGTAGATTGTCCTAGGCCGCTGAATGGTGTCCTGCGGCGTCTGCGTGTGAGGAGTTGACAGTCCGAAGGATCCGATGGAGCTTGGTGTGAACACCGAGCACCGATGTTCGCGTGCCACCTCGAGGATGTTGAGCAGGCCATCGATACCGATTTTCCATGCGAGTAGCGGTTTGTGTTCGGCTACCACCGAGAGCAATGCCGCAAGGTTATAGATGGCATCAATGTCGTGTCGCGTCACCACTTCTGCAATCATCTCGCCATCGGTCACATCAGCCATTGCCGACGGTCCCGATTCGAGCAAATCTCCTTTGGGTTCCGCTCCTTTTATGTAGCCAGCCACCACGTGCTCGCCGCCATAGCGCTTGCGCAGTTCCATAGTAAGTTCGCTGCCAATCTGACCGGTAGACCCAATCACAAGTATGTTCTTCATATAATAGTGTTTAAAGTAGTATTTCCTTACCTCTTCTAAATCAGGTTCATTTTCGATTGGCAAAAGTAATAAAAGCTAAGTGTATGACAAAATAAAACTCCCTTTTTTTGTCGCTTTTGTCTTCGAAAAAACTCCGTTCAGTCAACGGTGACGTAGTCTATTACTCCTACGAAGTGCTGTGCTCCGCCTGGCTGCTCGGGAGCCCGACGGTTGAAGTCGATATCGTCGGCATCGACACGAAGTGCTATTTTGTCGCCGCGCTTTATCTTCACCTTGGCTTGCTGGATAGCGGTCGTTCCTTCTTCTGCTGTATAGCTGAGGAGCAACTTGGCGACATAACGGTCGTTGACGTACACCGATATCTTCTTCTGTCCCGGCACTTTGTTATATGCGCTGACGGTGATGGCGTTGCCGCTGTTCTTTGAGTAGAACTCCACCCCATCGCCCAGCATCGTCACTTCTGCCACGCCGGCGCCATTGGAGAGAACGGAGTCCACTCTCAGTCCAGCATGTCCCAGCCGGTGCATGCTCTCCGCCTCATACTTGCGTGCCTTGGCTTCTGTTCTCCCATCGAGCGTAATCTCACTGAGGCACAGCGCATAGCATGAACCGCCGATGGTGGGCGTAGGACTGCTCTTGTAGGCGTAGTTCGACGAGTAGCACAGCCACATCCGCCGGCCGTCGGCAGAGATGAATGGCGAGGGGATGTTCATGAAATACGACTGCGAGGCAAATCCTTTCATATACTGCACCACGCTATACTTCCCGTCTATGGCGTCCGACTCGAGGATCATCGTGTTGAAGTTGTTGCGATCGCCGTCGGCCACTCGGCTCAGCGTCATTATGAAGCGGCGGAGCGGGGCGTTATAGGTGAGCCCGACATTGCCCATGAAGCCCGTTGCGTCGACTATCGGACGGATATTCGCATACACCTCTTCGAGATTGTCGCGGTTCCACGTGCGGTACGACCCGTCGCGCGAGAGGTACTGCCAGTTTGAGGAATCGTTGAAATAGCGGAAGTTCTCCTCCACATCCCGTCCCTCGGGCATGAGGATGCGGAGCAGATAGATGTTGTCGCCCGACACCCAGCTGTTGTGTGCCAGCTTGCATCGTGCGTCGGCACCATGCGCAACCATGTATGCCCACTTGCGTCCTGTCGCCTCATCCACGGGCGCATATTTCAGGTTCTCGCCGAAGTCGACGAAATGTGGAGCACCGATCATCACCTCATAGGGATTGAAGTCAACGCCGTGGGCACGGACCCATTTGTCGTGACAGTTCTCCAGCAGCGGGTCCTCGGGAGTGGTCTTGTCGCACCATGTCTCGCCGAAGTCGCCCGACACGCGGAACCCCACGAATGGCTGCAGTATCGCCCAGTCGAAATTAGGCACGTACATCGTGCGGTCGTCCTGCTCGAGGAGGTAGGTGCCGTAGTACCAGATGTCGTTATACATCAGCTGTGCGCAGGGATAGCGCCCGTATTTCCCCGCAATCTTGTCGTTGCCGTTGTGGTCTATCAGCTTTCCTATGGCACTCACCTGCAGACGGAGTGGGTCGGTTCCCACTACCTTTCCACTGCGCGGACGTGGTGAGAAGGCGCCCTCGCCATTCACCGATCCGTCGGTGTAGCAGCTGTACATCGTACCGTCCGACGCGCTGACGAGATACCATGTATCGGCTTTCGTGTACGACGCATAGCGTCCCGTGAACGATATGCCGCCAAAGGTCTTCGACAGCGGGAGGCGGCACTCCTTCGGCAAGCGGTTGTTGCCCCAGCTGGTCCAGTTGTAATCTTCGCTGATGGCTATCAGACTCTTGTCCTTCTGCGCAAACAGGCAAGTCGGCTGCATAAGACACAAGAAGACAAAGGAAAGGCAAATATTCCTCATGTATATCACTACTGTCCGGTTAAATTTCACCAAAGCGAAAGTTGGCGGTCATCTTCCGGATTTTGATTAATAATTGGTTTGTCAAAAAGTTCATTCAGCGGAGTCCTCTCAAAGAGAACTTGGCCGATGACATTAGAGAATATGTAAAGATTTTGTTCGATATGATACATCTTCAGAGCAATAATAAGCAGCAGGTAGTCACAGATGGCAATCCATATCTGTGTGAAGACTGCATTTTGGGACGTCCCATAGAACGTCTTGATGTGCAGGTGCTGCTTGATCCATTTGAAGAACGTTTCGATAGTCCAGCGCTCTCGGTACAGTTCCGCAATGGTAATTGCTTCAAGGGTGAAGTCATTCGTCAGGAATCGATACACTACGTTCTGCGCAAAGTCCTCATAGACGACCAGACGCAACAAATCAGGGTACTTCTTGGCTGTAAAGAGACCAGTAAGACTGATGGACTCGTCAGAGATGACGCCAGTCTGCCTGTCAACCTCTCTTGCCTCGAATACGGAATATTTCATGTTGTCCTTTGCTCTGGTTACAAAGTAAGCCTTCTGCTGTTGGAAGAGACGGAACAGCCGGTCAAAGTCCACATAGCCTTTATCCATCAGATAGTAAGCCCCTGCTTCTACAGGCAAGCTGTCCATAGCCTGAGTATCATGCACATTGCCAGGAGTAAGCATGATGAAGTTGGGTATGTTGTTCTTTACATCAATCAAAGTGTGCATCTTGAAAGCACCTTTGTCATGATGGAACTTCGCCCATGGACAGAGTTGCAGACACAGGTTGATGGTACTGCTGTCAAAGGCATACACCATATTGTCAATTCCCAACCGATAGTATTCATCTTTATACAGGACTTTAGCCCTCTCGACAAGTACCATTGCGTAGTCCTGATAGATACGCCAGTCCTTCTTCTCGTTCATGTCAGCGAGAGTGGACTTGGGCATCACCTTCAGACCGGCATGATACAACTTGGAGTTGAAAGCAGTCAACTGAGCCTCTATGCTACGAAGGCTTGCGCTGCTGGTCAGCTGAGCATAACTCATGACAAGGAACTGGTCACGGCAAGTGAATCGTCTTGCATGAAAATCCCCTCTATATCTGTCAATACATTTCCTGAGCTCGTAGTCAGGGATGAGAGACATCAGTTGCGAGAATACAGTATTTCCGGCATTCATATCCTGTGCTATCTTATATATGAGACAGTACAAAGATA